>NZ_MVON01000046.1:0-13797 GCF_002018925.1 Acinetobacter sp. MF4642 | reverse complement strand
CTGGGTATATTGGTTCAATAAAAAGCGTGTACACAGTGCACTGGGTTATGTATCGCCTTTTGAGTTTGAAGCAATGTACTATGATAAGATTAACCCGTTAGGTCAGGTGGCCTAACTTAAATAAAAAAGCCTCCGACAAACCCGGTACGGTTCAACAGTGGAAAGACAACCCAATTGCTTTAATTAACATTATTTCACCCAATACAGACCAAGCCAAAATTGAGTTGCGTGCTTTACGTGCTGAAAGTGTCGCGCATCGCAATGTGTATGCAACACTCAACTACAAAGGGGTCACGGGTCAAGACGAAACGGATAAAAATATACGGATAAAAAACCCATCGATTCCAAGTGGCATTTATAACGTGGCCACTGTCTTACACGAAGCGCGTGGCCTCGACTTAGCACTGCGTTGGTTACTATTCTGTTCAGGTATTTTAGGCACGCTCATGGTGGCGACAGGTCTGATCCTTTGGTGTGTAAAACGTGCACCCCAACAGCAGAAACAAGGCTATAAATCGTTTGGTTTCCGACTAGTTGAAGTCCTGAATATTGCAGCCATTATTGGTTTGCCTTTGGCCTGCGCGGCATATTTTTATGCCAACCGTTTCATTCCAGCAGATGTAGAAATGCGCCTGAACTGGGAAATTCGTAGCTTCTTTATAGTATGGTTACTCACGCTGATTTATGCCATTTTCCGTACCCACCGCCAAGCATGGTTAGACTTACTTTTATTGGCAACACTCGCTTTCGCCCTGCTGCCAGTGGTCAACTTGATGACAGGCGGTCAAGCTTTGTGGAACAGCGTTGGGCAGGGTCAGTGGATGATTGCATCGGTTGATTTAGCCATGTGGGTAATGGCAGTGATTTTCTATTTCGCTTATGACAAAGTTAAAAAACATCAAGGTTTGCCGAATAAAAAAGTGAAAGTACCTGTTCAGGAGGCCGAAGCATGATTTGGTTTCTGATCATTTGGACTTTAGCAACCTTAGGTTTTTTTGCTCTTGCCAGCAGTATGTCTAAGCACCAAAAGCAAATCTTTGCTAAAGAACTAACACTTCAGCAAACACGCTTAGCAACCACTGTGGGTTGGTTCCTGTTAATTGTTTCTTTGCTCATTTGCTTAACACAAGGACATTGGAGTACCGAAATCAGTTATTGGATTGGCGTAATTAGCTTCGCTGCACTGTTTGTTGGACTTTGTTTAAGTTATTTTGAGCAAAAAATTAAGAATATCGCTGTTTCAGTTTTACTCTTATTTATATTCAGCCTAACTTTGCACCTGATCTGAACCTAAAAGCCAATCTTCGGATTGGCTTTTTCACTTGAAAGCATTAGGCTATCCACAGTTTAAATCTTTGGTTATTTGTATGCCTAAATCTCCTAAAATTCCTGCTGAATTGGTCAACCTCGCAACAACGGGTAATAGTGACGCTCAATTTGAACTTGCTGAACTGTATATGCAAAGTGAAAATGAAGATGAAATTACGCTTGCAGAAGAATGGGCGCTCAAAGCAGCAGCATTGGGTCATGTGGAAGCCATGTATTGGCTAGGTGAAGGTTATGCTTTTTATGCCAAAGAACTTCGTGAAGAAGATCCAAGCGAAGCTGAAACCTACTTTGGACATGCACATCACTGGTTAAAACAGGCCGCTGAGCTGAAACACCCTAGTGCAATATTAGAGTTGGCTGGTTTTTACCGTCGTGGTGATGTGGTTGAAAAGGATGTCGCTAAGTCAATTGAACTGGTACAACAAGCAGCGGAACTGGGTGAAGCTCAAGCCATGCGTGATTTGGCATTCATTTATGAAAATGCCCTAGGTGTCGATGCGGATGAGGTAAAAGCCAAATACTGGCACGACAAGGCAGATGCCGCAGAACAGGAATAAAATCAAAAGCCCATCCTTTGATGGGCTTTTTTACTACTTAAAACTTACGCACAAAAATAATATCTAAATCCTGTTTCGGCACAAAATTCTTTTCTGTCATTTGAAATTGTGTCGAACTGATCTTTTTCACCTGACCATTCCAACAAAATGAAACCAACTCATTCGGGTCACGCTCAATGGTCAGTTTAAAACTTTGAATAGGTTTCGCCCAATTTGCACCCGTTTTTAAGATATAGCCCAAAGCTTGATAAGGGGCATATTGCGACTTGGTCTTTTTCAAACCCGCTTTGAAGTTTTGATCCATACAATAGGTTTTTTCATCCTCTTCTGGATATAAAGAGACCGAACCACCGACCAATGGCATGTACTCATGTTTTACATGGGTCAACGCATTGGCCTTAAACGTCTGCTGCCAACTATAAATAATTTGCGATTCCCAATAAATTTCATCATCCACCTGATAAGGTTTTAAAAGCTGCTGCACCGTTTTGTCCTGACAACGGTACAAACGCAGATTAAGTGTAGAGTCTTGCTGCAATAACCACGGATACATCAAATCTCGATCTGAAAAACCACATTTTTTCAAACCTGCAGTCACATCGACAACGTCATCATTGGAATTGAAGTCACCACCTGCCGTTAAAGTGGGTAAAAATGCACGCACATGCGTTTCTGGCTGAATCTTTTGTGCATTGGCTTGTACTTTAAAGCTTTGAATCAATTGTTCGGTATGCGCAAAATCACTTTCACGCGAACTGCCCACACGCGGCAAAGGAAATAAAACAGTTTCCGTAATATCTTGAGTTGTAAGATTTTTAAATTGGTAATTCACCCGAATGATGTTTTTACTGATAAACAAATCTTCACTTTGCATACTGATTTTTGGATTTTTCAGATATTGCACACCGCCCGTTGCCACAAAACCCGTACTGTCATTCGCACTGATTTGCATAGAGATGAACACGCATAGTCCAAGGATTTTTTTCATTTAACGTCTTCTTTTCATGTTTATTGTGCTGTTTCCATGCGAGCGCTTGAATGATCAAGCACGATCACTTGTCGGCAGATGCCCTCGACTTGACGTTGCTGTTCAAATACAGATGCAGGCATCGCATCAAAACTATCAAAGAAACAGATTTCCTGCTCATCTATAGAATAAACCAGTGAATGATTTCCAATGCCATCTAAAGTATCGTAATAGACAATGATAAATTTATTTTGCTCAAATGCCTGTTGAATTTGTTGGTAATTGATGGCCGCTAAAACTGGCAGTTTTAGTTGCTCAGCTTCTGCATAACTCAATTTTTCTTGTGCTTGAAGCTCTGGGTCTTCATCAGTATAAAATTGAACATCAAAGCCAAATTTCTTTAATCCAACTGCCAAGCCAATGGTTGTCGTTCCGTTTTCTGCATCATAACCACAGACCTCTATCAACTGTTCAATATCCGCATCGATATATAAATGCTGGAGTAGCATCCATACCGCATAAATACCGCCATTGGCTTCAAGGTTCATTAAGGATTCAGGGATATTCAAAGCCATAACACAATTCAAAAAAGATGATTGTGTTGATAATAAACAAAACATCGTTGGAACTGAATCAATTTCCAAGTACAATACTTCGCTAGTCGAGGGATGCTGCGACTTTTTCACAGGTACATAAATGTGAAATCGCTAGGCTCGACGATCCGGTTCAAATCCCTTTTGAATCAACAACGGCATCCGCGAACTGAATGATCAATTTTTTATATTAGGAGATCGTGATGAACGCGGTTACTGCTTCATTTACAGATTACAAAGTTGCTGATATTTCACTCGCTGACTACGGCCGTAAAGAAATCAAACTTGCTGAAGCTGAAATGCCAGCTTTAATGGGTCTTCGTAAGCGTTATGCTGCTGCAAAACCACTTGCAGGTGCGAAAATCCTTGGCTGTATCCACATGACCATTCAAACTGCTGTTTTAATTGAAACATTGGTTGAATTAGGTGCAGAAGTTCGCTGGACTTCTTGTAACATCTTCTCTACTCAAGACCACGCTGCTGCTGCAATTGCTGCGTCTGGTGTTCCTGTATTTGCTTGGAAAGGCGAAACAGAAGAAGAATACATGTGGTGTTTAGAACAACAAATCAATGTGAATGGCACACCTTGGGATGCCAACATGATTTTGGATGATGGCGGTGATTTAACCCTACTTGTTCATGAAAAATATCCTGAAGTGATTGCAAAAATCCACGGCGTAACTGAAGAAACGACGACAGGTGTTCAACGTCTGTATGAAATGCTTCGTGACGGTACTTTGAAAGTTCCTGCAATCAACGTGAATGACTCTGTAACTAAGTCTAAAAATGACAACAAATATGGTTGCCGTCACTCACTCAATGATGCGATTAAACGCGGTACAGATATGCTTTTATCTGGACGTCGTGCACTTGTAATCGGTTACGGTGATGTAGGTAAAGGTTCTGCTCAATCTCTTCGTCAAGAAGGCATGATTGTACGTGTGACTGAAGTTGACCCAATCTGTGCGATGCAAGCATGCATGGACGGTTACGAAGTTGTATCTCCATACAAAAATGGCGTACAAACAGGCAAGAAAGAAGACATCAATGTTGACCTTCTTCAAAATACTGATCTAATCGTAACAACAACAGGTAACTACCACGTATGTGACGCTGCAATGCTTGACTCATTAAAAGCAGGTGCAGTGGTGTGTAACATCGGTCACTTCGACACTGAAATCGACACCAACTACTTACGTGGTTACAAGTGGGTTGAAGTGAAACCTCAAGTTCACCAAGTTTATCGTTCAGAAGATGAAAACAATTACTTGATCCTTCTTTCTGAAGGTCGCTTAGTTAACCTAGGTAATGCAACAGGTCACCCATCACGTATTATGGATGGTTCTTTTGCCAACCAAGTACTAGGTCAAATGCACTTGTTCGCTGAAAAATTTGCGGATCTTGCTGAAGATCAAAAACAAGCGGCTATTCGCGTAGAACTACTTCCTAAGAAATTAGATGAAGAAGTTGCGGCAGCAATGGTTGCTGGTTTTGGCGGTGTGTTAACAACTTTGACTCAAGTACAAGCAGATTACTTAGGTGTTCAAGTTGAAGGCCCATTCAAGTCGGATGCTTATAAATACTAAGTTGCAAACCTCTCCTAACCTCTCTTGCGCTGAACTTTAAAGCAGTGCTTAAAGTCTGCTCAGGAGAGGGACTTTCATTACCAAATGATGTTAGCAGTGAAATCTTGTTATCTCTATTCAATGTAATGAATCCCCTTCTCCCTCTGGGAGAAGGATGGGATGAGAGCAAACACAAAAAATAGCATTTATAAAAAAGGATTTGATGATGAGCAAAAAAGTTCCAATTTCTTTTGAGTTTTTCCCAACCAAAACCGATGCTGGTGCAGAAAAACTTAAAGTCGTACACCAAGAACTTCAGTTATTAAACCCAGAGTTCTTCTCAATTACTTACGGTGCTGGTGGTTCTACCCGTGAACGTACCCTTGCTGCCATTGCTGAATTCAATGGTAAAGGTACACCTGTTGCACCGCACTTATCTTGTATTGGTGATGACAAAGCACGTATTGCTGAGTTACTCGACATTTATAAAGATCAAGGCATTGACCGTATTGTGGCGCTGCGTGGTGACTTACCTTCAGGTCAAGTTGGCCTAGGGGAACTACCTTATGCTACGGATTTGGTACGTTTTATCCGTGAACATTCGGGCGATCATTTCAAAATTGAGGTTGCCGCTTATCCAGAAATGCACCCTCAAGCAGATAGTTTTGACCTAGACATTCAACGTTTTTGCGACAAAGCCAATGCAGGTGCGAATGCGGCACTGACTCAGTTCTTCTTTAATCCAGATGCCTACTTCTACTTTGTAGATCGCATTCAAAAAGAAGGCGTGAACATTCCAGTTGCACCAGGCATTATGCCAATTACCAATGCCAGCAACTTGATTCGCTTTGCAGATGGTACAGGCGCTGAGATTCCACGTTGGATTCGTAAACAACTGGCAACTTATGGTGACGATACTGCCAGCATCAAAGCCTTCGGTCATGAAGTGATTGTGAAACTTTGTGAACGCCTGATTGCAGGTGGCGCACCGAGTTTGCACTTCTACACCATGAACACGACTGATCCTACCCGTCAGCTTGTACTAGACCTCGGTTTAGCATAAGTATTTAAACTAGATTCACCCTATTTGAGAGTAAAACCGAATGCCTCGTTTTTTTATGGAAGCAGAACTCAATGTTGATCACACTGTCGAACTGACTGAAACTGTGTTTCACCACTGGGTAAAAGTTTTGCGTGCTCAAGTCGGTGAAACGGCTACTTTGTTTAATGGACAAGGCGGCGAATATGAAGTGACCTTAAGTGACGTTGCTAAAAAGTCAGCATCAGTTCAGGTCACTGCTTTTAACCCAACCAATCGTACGCCTGCGTTTAAAACTTTACTCGGTCAAGTCATGAGTAAAGGTGACCGTATGGATTATGTCATTCAAAAGGCAGTTGAATTAGGCGTTTCGGAGATTCAACTATTAACGTCTGAACGCTGTGAAATGCGTTTGAAATATGACCGCGACCAAAAGAAGATTGATCATTGGCAAGGCATTGCTATCGCGGCATGTGAACAATGTGGCATGAACATTGTTCCCACTATCCATGCTCCAGTCAGCTTAGACAAATGGCTCGCATCCGAATTACCTGCAACTCGACTTGTACTCGCCCCGAATAAAGAAAAAATCGATGTTTTGGCACATGCGACACCAAACATTACACTACTCATTGGGCCTGAAGGTGGTTTAAGTGAGGCTGAAATTACAACAGCCAATGAGCACGGTTTTATTAACTGGTGTATTGGTGAGCGTGTATTGCGTACAGAGACAGCGCCCGTCGTCGCTTTGTCAATCCTCAACTACAATTTAGTGATTTAAATCACATAAACAGCCGAGTCACCCTTTTGTTCTGTTAATATATTGATTATTATGTACAACAATATTACCCTTGACTTATATCAAAATATAAATTGATTGTGTTTTACACAATGTATTTAAATTTGAAAAAAGACACAACACAACGCCATTGGGTCATAAAAAAAATAAGGTTTCGCGATTCATGCCAGATATTTCTACAGAAAATCTTGATCGGCACTTGCAGACTGCGCAAATATCGCATTCCATTAGCCATCTTCGTTTCCTCATCAGTAGTTTACTGATTCTAAATTTTTATATTTTCTGTGCATATCACTATAATTTTTCTCAAGATTCTTTTTATTTTAACCTATGGTTCTTTGTTTCTGAGTTTATTCTCAGCATTTTTTGGCTCGTGAACACCGTGTATTTCAACCCGAAAAATCACTCTGCCAAACATGCGCACCGCTGGATTCAAGGCATCTGTTTAAGTATTGGTCTTTTGGTTGCAGCAGGCGTCGTCTGTATCTATTACTATTTACCCAGCCTATCTGGCAATTTTAACTATACAAATGCCCTACTCTTGTCTGCACTTTTAGTGATCGTCACACAGACCGTTTGCCTTACCTATTTAACGCAGCGCATTAGTTATTTTTGTTTGGTTTTTATTCCCTCCATTAGTCCTTATGTCCTCTCGCAATTTATCAACTTCGATGCCAATCACACTCTTTTTCACCTTGCTGTGAACTTTATTCTGATTGTGATTTTGCTCTGTGCCAATGCCACCAACCGTATTAATCAGCACTTATCCCGTCTCTCAATTAAAAATCGAGAGCTGAAAAAAGAAGCTGAAAAACAAGTCGCTTGGACCGATGATTTATGCAAACAGCTACAAAACGAAGTGAATAAATCCAAAGAGATTGAACAACAGTTACAACTGAATAATCAATTGCTTGAGCAAAAAGTACGAGAACGAACCTTTGATGTAAATCAAATCAATAAAGACTTAAAAAATAAGCAAGAAAACCTATCGCTTGCCCATGAAATTTCAGGTATTCGTCCTTGGGATTGGAATATTAAAGATCGGCTCATTTCCCTGACCAATCACAAACAAGAAAAAGTACTTAAAAATTCCACAGAGCATCAACTTCAGCTTCAGTACCTAATTCATCCAAATGATATTGCCCCGTTTAAATCTGCAATGAAAAGTCATTTACGCGGTCATTCAGACCGCTATGAAGCCACTTATCGTGTGCAACACAATAACGGGAAATGGTACTGGGTACATGACACGGGACGCGTCATTGCTCGTGATCCAATCAATCAAAAACCGTTACAAATGGTCGGTATTCGACGTGACATTCAACATGAAAAAAGCAACCAAGAACGTCTGCGACTAGCAGCGAGCGTCCTTGAACAAGCTGAACAAGGGATTTTCATCTTAGATGAAGACCTGCGTTACATCGACGTAAATCCGTTCTTTGAACGTTTGGCTGGCTTTGAAGCTGTACAAATTAATGGTAAGCATCTGTTTGATATTGTTGCGAATTATAAGTCACATCAACGCAGCACACATAACCAAATCATTGGACAGCTCCTAAAAAAAGGCGAATACGACGGTGAACTTAATGAAAAGTTCCTATCAGGCAAAGAGCTGTGTATTTGGATGCATCTGAATGCCATTACCGATGAGCAAGATCGTGTCACGCATTATATTGGTATCGTGTCCGATTTAACCGAACGCAAACTGCAAGAACAGCGTTTATCCTATTTAGAAAACTACGATACGCTGACCGACCTACCCAACCGTTTTTACTATAACTATCAGCTTCATCAGTATTTGGTTTCTCAACAAGACAGCATTAAACAACTGGCGATTATTCGACTCAATATTGACCGTTTCCGTCCATTGAATGAATTCTTAAGCAATAATGGCGGCGATGAACTGCTGCGCCAAGTTGCCCAGCGCCTTCGTTTAACCAATGCTGAAGCCCTTATGGTGGCTCACTTAAATGGTGACGATTTTGCAATTGTATATGAGGTCTCTCATATTCGCCCCTCTGTTCAGGAGCACATTGATCGCATCAACAAAGCCTTTAGCCTACCTTTTGATATTTTTGGTCAAGAGCACATTATTACGCTTTCAATGGGGATTTCGCAGTACCCTGAACATGGTCGTCAACTGGACTACTTAAACAACTGTGCAGAACAAGCACTGAGTGAAGCAAAACGTTTAGGTGGAAATGCCACCAAGTTCTACAGCCTGAGCAATACCGTTGCATTAGAAGAAGGAATTTATTTAGAACGCGATTTAAGGCTAGCAATACAAAACAATGAGTTGGTGGTTTATTACCAACCCAAAATCAACTTTCACAATCAGAAGATTTATGGTTTTGAGGCGTTGGTACGCTGGAATCACCCGACCAAAGGCATCGTGCCACCGGGCCTATTCATTCCGATGGCAGAAAAAACCAGCTTGATTTCAGATATTGGCCGCATTGTAATTTTACAAACCGCTAAGCAAATCAAAGAATGGAATAAATTGGGTTTTGATAATATCTGCGTTTCGGTCAATGTGGTTGCCCAACAATTACAACGTGGGCAGCTTTTAAAAGACTTAGATGAAGCTCTTGATCGATACAAAATCAGTGGTAGTAGCCTCGAATTAGAAATTACAGAATCCACTTTGGTTGAAAACTCAGAAGCGGTGAAGAACCTCCTTGAAACCATCAAATCGCGTGGCATCCATATTTCTTTAGATGACTTTGGTACAGGTTATTCATCGCTGTCTTACCTAACTGACTTCCCTATCGATACTTTAAAAATTGATCGAAGCTTCATTTCAAAGATTGGACACTGCAAACAAGAAGCCATTGTGAGCGCCATGATTGCCATGGGGAAAGCCATGGGTATGACCGTGGTGGCGGAAGGAATTGAGACCGAACAACAACTGAGTTACCTACAAAACTTAGAATGTGATATCGCGCAAGGTTATTTATTTTCCAAACCTCTTCCGCAGCTCGATGCTACCCAATATTTAAGAGATCATCTCGACACACCCTCGTATACATACTTAATATAAATCAGACTGTTTTAGCTCTAAGTTTGCCTTAAAAAGCACCAGCTATCACTGGGATATGCCAGCAACTAATGGTATATTCGGTCTTGTCTACTAAAAACTACCAGCTCCGCTGGCTAACCCACGCTACAAAGAGATTCAGATGGACGATCAATCATTAAAACAGCAAGCTTTGTATTATCACGAATTCCCAACCCCAGGGAAAATCAGCGTTACACCTAGCAAGCAGCTGGTCAACCAACACGATTTAGCCTTGGCGTATTCACCTGGTGTCGCAGCACCATGTCTTGAAATTGAAAAAGATCCTTCAAAAGCAGCGCTTTATACTGCACGTGGGAACCTTGTTGCCGTAATCACAAATGGTACTGCCGTTTTGGGTCTAGGTAATATTGGTCCACTGGCTTCTAAACCTGTCATGGAAGGTAAAGGCGTTTTATTTAAAAAATTCGCAGGTGTTGATGTATTTGACATCGAAATTGCAGAAAATGATCCTGACAAAATTGTCGATATTGTTGCTGCATTAGAACCGACTTTTGGTGGCATCAACCTTGAAGACATCAAGGCACCAGAATGCTTCTATATTGAACAAAAACTTCGTGAACGTATGAATATCCCTGTGTTCCACGATGATCAGCATGGTACATCCATTATCGTTGGATCTGCTTTGCTGAATGCTTTGCAATTGAATGGCAAAAAAATTGACGAAATTAAAATCGTCGCTTCAGGCGCAGGGGCTGCAGCTCTGTCTTGCCTAGATTTACTTTGTGCCATTGGTGCAAAAAAAGAAAATATTATTGTTGCAGACTCACGAGGTCTACTTACAACAAAACGTGAAGGTCTAGACGACTCTAAAAAACGTTATGTACAAGATGTTGAAGGCACTCAACTGGCTGACGTGATTGCAGGCGCAGACATGTTCCTCGGCTTATCTGCTGCAGGTATCTTAACCAAAGAAATGGTTAAAGTAATGGCGAAAGATCCGATTATCTTCGCACTTGCCAACCCAGATCCTGAAATTCTGCCTGAACATGCACACGAAGTTCGTGATGACGTAATCATGGCAACAGGTCGTTCAGATTATCCAAACCAAGTGAACAACGCACTTTGCTTCCCTTATATTTTCCGTGGTGCTCTTGATGTAGGCGCAACCACTATCAATGAAGAGATGAAAATTGCATGCGTATATGCGATTGCGCGTATGGCACACATTGAAGCAGATGCGGCATCTTATGGTGAAAAATCTGCATCCTTTGGTCGTGATTACTTAATTCCACGCCCACTTGATCAGCGTCTGATTTTAGAAATTGCACCTGCTGTTGCACAAGCGGCCATGGATTCAGGTGTTGCAAGTCGTCCAATTCAAGACTTCTCTGCATACCGTCAACGTCTTTCTGAGTTTGTTTATAACTCAGCACTGATGATGAAACCTATTTTTGCTCAAGCAAAATCTGATCCGAAACGTATCGCTTATGCTGAAGGTGAAGACCTACGTGTACTTCGTGCAGTACAAATTGCGGTCGATGAAGATCTTGCAAAACCAATTTTAGTCGGTCGTACTGCGGTTATTGAAGCGAACATTAAAAAATTAGGCTTACGTCTTGAACATGGTGTGAACATCACGATTGTGGATCAAGAAAAAAATCCTGACTACGAATTGTTTGCAGATGACTACTACACGCTTATGCAGCGTAAAGGTGTAACACCTGAATATGCACAACGTGAAGCACGTCGTCGTTCAACCTTGATCGCATCGATGTTAGTGAAACATGGTAAAGCAGACGGTATGCTATGTGGTACGTATTCAAGCTACGACATTCACTTAGACTTCGTTAAAAACATCATTGGTAAAAAAGAAGGTCACAACTCTTTCTTTACATTGAATGCTTTAATGCTTGAAGACCGTAACCTGTTCATTGCTGACACTTATGTCAACACTAACCCAACAGCTGAACAGTTGGCTGAAATGACAATTTTAGCTGCTGAAGAAGTACGTCGTTTTGGTATGACACCACGTGTTGCTCTACTTTCTCACTCAAGCTTTGGTTCAGATCAAACTGATCCAAGCGCGCAAAAAATGCGTAAAGTGTTTGAAATTTTGACGCAAATCGCGCCAGAACTTGAAGTTGAAGGTGAAATGCATGCGGACGCGGCATTGGATGAAAACATCCGTAACTTTGCATACTCAAACTCGCGCTTCAAAGGTTCTGCGAACCTATTGATCATGCCAAACTTGGATGCAGCCAACATTTCATTTAACCTGTTGAAATCAACTTCAGGTAATAATGTTACCATTGGCCCTATCCTACTTGGTGCAGCGAAACCAGTTCATATTCTTACACCGACGGCAACTACCCGTCGTTTAGTGAATATGACTGCGCTGACTGTAGCGGAAATTCAAGAAGCGGAGAAAAACGGCGAATAATTGTTTGTCGTTATACTCGCATCTTGTGACTTGAGAAAACCTCTATTCTGTAGCATGATGGCTGCAAGAATAGAGGTTTTTTCATGCAAGTTTATTTAGTAGGCGGTGCGATCCGAGATCAGCTTCTGGGGCACCCCTATCACGAAAAAGATTATGTAGTTGTCGGTGCAACGCCTGAACAACTGCTTGCCCAAGGTTTCCAACCTGTAGGTAAAGATTTTCCTGTTTTTTTACATCCTGAAACAAAAGATGAGTATGCACTTGCCCGTACCGAACGTAAGTCAGGGCATGGTTATCATGGCTTTGAGTTTTATACCGACAGTACTGTTACCTTAGAACAAGATTTAATTCGGCGTGACCTCACCATCAATGCCATCGCTATGGATGATGAAGGCACACTGTATGACCCCTATGGCGGCCAACGCGACTTAGAGCTCCGTGTTTTACGTCATGTTTCTGATGCTTTCGTAGAAGACCCACTACGCGTCCTCCGTGTTGCACGATTTGCTGCACGTTATAAAACCCTAGGATTTTCGGTGGCCGAAGAAACGTTAGCACTGATGCAGCAACTCGCAGACTCGGGTGAACTGGAGGCACTAACCCCTGAACGCGTTTGGAAAGAAACCTCTCGTGCTCTGATGGAAGATCATGCCGATGAATACTTTGAAGTGCTACGTCGCTGTGGTGCTTTAAAAGTACTTTTTCCAGAAATCGCGGCACTTTACGGTATTCCACAGCGCCCTGAGTATCACCCTGAAATTGACTGTGGTATTCATACCATGATGTCCTTACAGCAAGCTTGTCGTGCCAACTACGCACTAGATGTTCGTTTTGCTGTTTTGGTACATGACTTAGGCAAAGCTCTGACACCTGTGGACGAGCTACCGCGTCATATTATGCATGAAGAACGCGGGGTCAAACCTGTGACTGAAGTGTGTGAACGTCTAAAAGTCCCAACGCAGATGAAACAGCTCGCTATTACGGTCTGTAAAGAACATTTGAAATGTCATCAAGCCCTAACCTTAAAACCAGGCACTTTGTGGCGCTTACTTCAACGCTTAGATGTACTACGTCGTCCAGAACGGGTTGAAGCCTTTGTGCAGGCCTGTGAATGTGACTCACGTGGTCGTTTAGGGCTTGAAGATCGTGAATACCCACAGTCGGCATATATTTTAAAGGTGATGGATGTTGTGCGAAATATCAAAGCACAAGACCTACCTGCGGATATTAAAGGCCCGGATATCGGTGAAATGCTGATTGAACGTCGAATACACGCAATTGGAGAACTGAAGGCTCAATACAGCTAAACCTTGATCGACTCAAATAAAGCGCCACAATCGGCGCTTTATTTAATTTCACTTATGTCCCGTCCTGAAATAAGTTTACACCTTTAAGAGGCTTATTTTATGGAACATGAACGAGAACAAAGAGTTAAACGTACACAAGGTGATTATAGCTTTGCCTTTAAAATGATGGTTGTACATGAAGT
>NZ_MVON01000045.1:0-14732 GCF_002018925.1 Acinetobacter sp. MF4642 | reverse complement strand
GGATAATCTTTTTCAGATTCAATTAGTAATTGAACCGCTCTTTCTCTGATTTCAGGGGTATATTTTAATTTTGTCATCGGGATAGTCTCTCAGAATATTGACTCTCCGACAAACCTGGTACGGTTCATGATCGACTTGCCTACCTTCTATGGCACTCATGACAAGGATAGAAGAACCTTCCCATTCAAACTTATTTAATACCTTTGGTGTTAGTGGAAATTCTTTGAGAGCTTCTAAGATTTCACAGTAACGATCATTAGCCGTTTGAATATTTGCTATTTTGATAAAGACTTCTCCTTGAGAGGATTGCCCTTGATACACTGAAGCCCCATTTCTCTGTGTAACTAAATCTAACGTCTTTGCCTGAATCCTATGCTTTAACTTAGATAAATCTTTCATGCTGCCTAATTTCTGTTGTGAATAAAAATGATGATGAAATAACTAAAATTTTTATTTATAAATATTATAGTTCTCTATTCAACATAAATACCTTATAAAAAATAAAAGCCGATCACATGATCGGCTTTTATACAGTAAATTATATTTATCGCGCCATTAACGCTTCAATCTCTTCTACCGACTTCACCACTTTCGCAGTCAAATTCAGTGGACCGTTTTTAGTTGCCACAATGTCATCTTCAATACGAATACCAATACCACGCCATTTCACATCGACCGTTTCATCATCAGGTGCAATGTACAAGCCCGGTTCAACCGTCACTACCATACCTTCTTCATAGGTACGCCACACACCTTCTTGCTTATATGAACCGACATCGTGCACATCCATACCGAGCCAGTGTCCTGTACCATGCATATAAAACTGACGGAAACTTTCCTTTTGGATTATCTCTTCAATATCACCTTGCATAATACCCAGATCAAGTAGACCTTGGACTAAAATGCGCACAGCAACATTATGTGGTTCCTTATACGAGTTCCCTACACGCACTGCATCAATGGCAGCAAGTTGTGCATCAAGCACTACATTATAAAGTGCTTTTTGCTCAGGGCTGAACTTTCCATTGACAGGAAAAGTACGGGTGATGTCTGAAGCATAATATTCATATTCACACGCTGCATCGATCAACACCAAATCGCCATCTTTCAGCTCTTTGTTGTTCTCTACATAGTGCAAAATGCAGGCATTTTCACCACCACCGACAATACTGTTATACGACGGCACGCAGCCATTCTGACCAAATACATAATTCAGCTCAGCTTCTAGAGCATATTCCATCATACCCGGCTTAACGGCTTGCATGGCACGAGTATGCGCTTGTGCGGAAATATCTGAAGCTGTTTGCATCAATGCAATTTCTTGTTCTGACTTAAACAAACGCATTTCATCTAAAATACGGTCTAGCTGTATCAATTGTGCAGGTGCAGCAGTCCCACGACGTGACTCACCATTGGCAGTCGTGATCCATTTTGCTACACGCGCATCAAATTCAGGCTGTTGCCCAATACGATAGAATAATTTTTCTTTGCTTAAGAGTTTTTCAATGATTTCTTCATCTAACAAATCTATCGCATACGCTTCGTCAGCTTCATAGTCATCTACCGCGCCATCCATACCTGCGCGATAACCATTCCAGATTTCCATCTCGCGGTCACGTTCACGGCAGAACAAACTGTAGCTATAACCGTCTTCATCATCTTCAGCAAAGGTTTCAATGACTGCTACGGCTTCGGGCTCAGCAAAACCTGTCAGATAAAAAAAGCTGCTATCGGTGCGGTATTTATAGTCTGCATCACGATTACGCATCGCCACTGGACTGGTTGCAATAATGGCAATACTGTTCGGACCCATTTGTGCAGCCAAACGGTCACGGCGTTCCTGAAAATCCACTTGCGTTAGTTTCATGTTTGATCTGTCTTTTTTATACCAGAGAATATAAGTGCCACGCGCACTCTATCATGTACGCGCAGCAAGTCTTATGCCAATCAGCTTGGGCGATGCGGCGTAAACATTTCTACAACATTGTTTGCTTCTGTTACAGAACGATCAATTTGTTGCTTGTTATGAAAGTGTTTAAGCAGAGAACTTTCCTCAACCGCAATCTTTTTACGGCCTACAGATAAGCTCACAGGAATTAAACGTACAAACTCGTATAACTCTTGATAGCTCTCCTCACCCTCTTCATCATCATCGGTTTCTTCAAACTCAACTGCCGCCACATCTTGTAAATGTTCGATCAGTTCCATTTCATCTGGACGAATATGACCAGACGCTAAACCAAAGCCCAGCACTACGCCTGCGCACCAATCCGCCAAAGCTTGTACACGGTCTGCCAGCGTATGAGTGTCATCGGGAAGTAATGGTAAATAGTCCAATTCATCATCAGAAAGTGCATGTGCGACATCTTCTGCTTCATCGGCTAACAACGCCAAAGCTTCTTCGCTTAACTCTGGAATTTCCAAAGTCGTGAGGATGTGTTGCCACTCTTCACGGCTCGGTGCCTGAGTTACACAAATGATACCTGTGAGTAAACCATGTAACTCACTTGGGCTAGAAATCTCTTCAATTTTAGAAAAATTTGGCTGCCATTCTGACCAACCTGAAATATCGTCTTGCATTCGTTTATCCAATCTCTATACTTCTTATATATTACCTTTGTTTGCAGCACTGTGCGACCACGATATGTTAGAAGAATTACAGCGTCTACAGGCGCATATTGGCGTTTTAAAAACGCGACTTGCTCATTTTGAAAGTGAAAATAGCACTTTAAATGCAGCTAAACTGGATGCTGAAGAACAGCACCGTTCTCAAGTTGTGCAAAAAAATGGCTTAATTACCCAGAAGCAAGAACAAATTGATGATTTAACTGAGCAATTAAGCAGCGCTCAGACCCAATATCAACACTTGAACACTGATGCGACTGCTTTGGCCGATCGGTATAGTCGTTTGGAAAAAAGTTGTACGGATTTAAAAAATCGCTTTCAGGAAATCTTGGCTGAACGTAATGAATTACGTGCAATTAAAGAAAAAATGAACAATGATCAGCGTCAAGCTCAGCAAGAAATCCAAGCACTTCAGCAAGAACGTGAAAGATTGTTACAAAAAAATGAGCATGCCAAAGCTAAAGTCGAAGCCATCATCCAACGTTTGGCTATTTTAGGTACAGAGCAAGATCATCACGCGCAAGAAATTCAACAACTTGCCCACCCTACTGAAGCTGGCGAGGAAGTTTAATCATGAGCGAACCAATTACCGTTGAATTACGTGTCTTAGGTCATAGCTTTCGTTTAATCACAACGGAAAAAGAAAAAGCCGACCTTGAACGTGCAGCTCTGCTTTTAAATGATAAATATGATGAGTTTCGTCGTAAAGCACCGCGTGTAGAACCCAGTAAAATTATCATTATGGTGGCACTAGAGTTAATGCAAGAAGTGTTGTCGATGAATAAAACACTACAAGAGTATGCGCACGCAGAACGATTACTGGCAAATATTATCGATGACGTTGCGGAACTTGTTTAAACTCGACTTAATTGAATAAAGTATCAACACTTACTCCAGTTGTTTACAGTTCGTAGCGGTGTATGAGTTGCCATCAGCGTGAGATTCGTTATACTTAAGGCAACTCTGAGGTGTTCGCCAGCGGGTCTATTCCCCTGCCGATACTTAAACTTATGGATGTGTTCTGTATATTTAGAGTGTATGCCCACTTTCATGTGGGAAACCCAGCAAGTATACGTCGCGTCCACCTTGAACTCATCGGGTTCAGGGTAACGACACATGCAGCGGCATCTTCGGAGTACTTTATTTATTTTAATAACAATAAGCTTATAACTGAACTCCTCTCTCGCTCTGTTCACTTCAATCCGCATAAATCATCAAAAGTAGGCATTACGGTAGGCTCTAAAATTATTGTGCTATATTTCTATGTATTGTTTCAATCAGTTAAAAAGTGCAATGGGGCAAAGACATAAGCTAATAAAACCATTTATTGATAGTCTCCCTCTAGAGATATCAGGGAAAAAGTTTTTTATCGTGACTCTCTAACCATTGGCTTTGGTGTTGTTGTTACCCAATCTAAAATCTACTTTATTGAAACACTCATGCCGAATGGCCAAAATAAAAGGAAAACTATTGGTAACTATGGTGTGTACCACCCTAGAACAAGCACATACAAATGCTAAACATTTATTATTTCGATCAAGATATTGGACCTGTTACTCAAAAAGAGCCATTGAAACCTAATTTCATACAAGCAAAGAAAATAGATGAATTAATCCCGAGTTTAGATGACGCTTATAACCCAAAAAATATTCCTCACTACTCATCAAAGGTCATCAACGATTTTGTAATCCAGTAGGTCAACATCGTATCAGTAATGAATTTTGAAAGAATGGTGTAGTTGATTCAAAAAGTGTTGTTCACTTCATATCACCTCGACATGATCTTAAGAACTTTATTTAAGAAGCAACTAAATGCTTGGAAGCTAAAATGGCACGAGATGACATTAAGTTGAATAAACCGGTTCTATCAATCGTAAAACGTACCTATACTCCGACTTCTGATAGATATCGACACGAAGTTTTTCAGTCAAGTAGAACAACATGATGAAGACCTATATTTAGCCATTAAGAATATTAATCACATAAAAACAAAAGCAGTAACCCTTAAATATATGTAGGTTGTGAACGTTTCCATAAAACGTTTCAAGGAAAAATGTGCTGTAGACTGACACTATTTGAAACGTTTCTTGATAGAAAGAAGATTTAGGCTAAAAAGAATTTAGTTCAAATTTAACTAGACAGACATATGAAAGAATGGACTGCCAGCTCTGGTTTGAGTTAGTACATAAAATTAACTTTCAATACGATATTGGAAGGTATTTTTAACATTCGACACACTGGTCGGTTTACCATCGACAAGACGAGGCTGATATTTAAAAGTGAGTGCAGCCTGAATCGAAGGTCGTACAAACATCGGATGGCAGTCGCCTTGTGCTTTAGGATTTTCTACCCGCCCTTTTTCGTTCACGCTATACACCACCGTACAATCCCCCTCCAGCTTACGATCCAAAGCTTGTTCAGGGTAAGCTGGTGCTATTTTTGCAACAGGTTGATAATTTTTAACATCAAATGATTCAGGATGAGTTTGTGCTTTAAGTTCTACTGATTTCTGGGTCTTCGTCTGAGTTGGTATATCCGCTTGAGACTGCGTATCTACTGTTTTCTGAGATTCCGCTACTGCCGTTTGCTTTTCCGTCACGACTTGCTGTGTCGGTTTAGACGCTGTAGGTACAATTTTGTTGCTCTGTGACTCTACAAACTTCTTGGTGGTTTTCGGTTGGATTTTAGTAGGTTTCTCAAGCTGTTTCTTGACAGGCTCATGTAAGGGTTTTTCTTCGACTATCGGCTCAGGCTTTTTAGGTTCAGGTTGTTGTTTGGCTGGAGGGGGTATTTGCACAAATTGTAATTGAATGGTTTTCGGCTTAGGTTCCACCAATGTTTCATGCATCTCAACCGTACATAACCATGCAATTAGCGCAATATGTAATCCAGCCGTGACCGAAAGCGCTAGACCTTGATCACGAAACCTAATTTTGGAAACGGTTGCCATCATGATTGTGGTTCCTCTGTCACTAGCCCCAAGTTCGTTACCCCACTTTTTTGCAAGGATGCTATGGCCTGTGCAACCAGTTGATAATCAGCATCCTGATCGGCACGTACATAAAACTGTAAGCTTTTATCTTTTTGAATAATCGGAACCAGTTTTTGTTGCATGGTGGCTAAATCAATGGCCTGATCCGTAACTTTCTCGGTATTCACTTCTGATCCAATATTCCAGTAATACTGACCATTGGCTTGAATAGATAGAGTGACAATACGCTGCTGTTGTGACGCGGGCATGACATTGGCATCCACTTTAGGCAAATCAATTTGAATGCCTTGTGTCAACATCGGTGCAGTCACCATAAAAATCACCAATAGCACCAACATGACATCAATATAAGGAACCACATTCATTTCAGCATTGAGTTTTAATTTTTGAGGACGCTTAATCATGGCTGTTGCTCCTTAACGCGAAGCGCGCTCAGTGTGCCCCAACAAACGATAAATACGCGTTTGCAACTCATTGGCAAAACCGTAATAACGACTGGAAAGCTTGTCAGCACGTGCCGAAAAGCGGTTATACGCGACTACCGCAGGAATAGCGGCAAATAAACCAATGGCTGTTGCAATCAGCGCTTCTGCAATTCCTGGTGCAACTGTATTGAGGGTTGCCTGTTCAACGGCAGACAGTCCAATAAACGCATTCATAATGCCCCAGACCGTTCCAAATAAGCCTATATAAGGGCTGACTGAACCGACTGTTGCGAGAAAGGTAAGATTTTGCTGAAGCTTTTCTTCTTCTTCACTGATGCTGCTGAGCAAACGACGTTCTACCCCATCAATTACATCACTTGTAGTAAGTTGCTCATCTTTGATCAATTGATGGTATTCATCAACCCCATGTTGAAAAATGCTGACAACTCCTTTTTGTTGTTCAGGCTGTTGGTAGTCTTGCTGTAAAAGATTGAGATCTTTTTGCTGTCTAAAATTCTTTAAAAAGCGGTTCCAAAGCTGCTCTTGTCCACGAAGTAACATACCGTGACGCACGATTAAATACCAACTTACTACTGAGGATAAAACCAAAATCAACATCACTACTTTCACCAACACACTAGCATGGCTAATCAACATCCAAACTGACATTTGATCCATCGTTGCTTGCATAACGCACTCCAATTTTTTTACTGCATGGTGCAGTACATATATATTTTTAAAATGGGCTGTGACTCTTTGCCCCAGCCTATGTACTAAAGCCCTATTTATTCCAAATGCAGGGCTTGAGCGATTTTCTCCCACGGCACGTATTTAAAGTTCTGATTGGTTTCAGGCATACGTTTACGTCCATCTTGCACCACCAACATGCCTTGCTTCCATTTGCCACCAAAATTTAGGGAGCTCACATCTAGTCCATCTGTTTCAGACACAGCGTCAATGCCTTTTTCGGTATTGATGCCTACACGGAATGCGCCACGAACCTTATAAGGTGCTGCGGCATCAAGCACCACAAAGCTGTCATTGCCTTGGCTTGAAACCACCAAATAACTTTGCTTTTTGCCGTGATAAAGTCCCATTCCCTCAATGTCATCATGCATCACCTCTCCTACGCCAATCACCTGCTGCATAGGAAGCTGAGATTTTGGGTTGAGATCTTTTACCCACACCGCGACATCTTCTTCACCCAAGAAAATACGCCCTGTGGCATCGTCTACGACACAGCCTTCAGGTTGGGTTTTCACTGAAAAACGTTGTACTTCTTCAGCCCTTAATTTTTGCTGTGTAGCCGTGATGTGGTATTGAACAAAAGTCCCGTTTTTATCGTTGGGAATGGCATAGATTTCCCCTTGAGCATCGCGGTACATACAAATGCCATAAATATCATCCAATGTAGTTGCTAACTCGCCGAGCACAGAAACCTTGCCCGTTTTGGGTTGAATCGCAAAGAGATGCAGGCTGTTATGATCTCGGTTCGATGCCACAGCCAAATCGACCGTTTGATTGCCCCATTTAAAACCGTGGCGTACATCAACATTATTCAATCGCCCTACTGGCAAATACTGCACGGTTTTGCCCTGTAAATCGTTAACCTGTAGACCACCTTGTTTATCTGTCGCTAAAATACGGGACTGACTCGGCTGTGCAGCGTTATGCCAAATCGCAGGATCATCAGCCGCATCACCTGTACTTGGCACGCCCTCCGTCTGCACTTCTGCTGGAATAGTGATGATATTTTGGGCTTTGGTCTGGGTCTGAGTTTCCCATTCCACATCTGTCACTTTCACGGTTTTATCATCTAAAATCAGCAAGGATTTATCAGTTAAATTACCTTGAACACTCAAAGTCTCTGCTTCTTTCACCGTGTCTAGTTGTAAAGGCGGCTGTGCTTTCCATTGCTTATCTTGCTTTTGATAACGATAAAGCAAAGGTTTTTCTGCATCGAGTACAGCGATATGATCATCTACAATCGCAATTGCAGAGGGTGAACCTTGCATCGAACCAAAGGGTTGCACGAGATCTACCGCTTGACGCACCATGTCAGCTTCAGAATGTGCTGGATATGCCCAAACCCCAACATTCTCTTCATTAATGAACAGCTCTGCGGTGCTATCATTCACTTTGCATACACTGCTGGCAGGTGGAAAACTAAGACGACGTACCAACTGTGGTTGAACCAAAGCCTTTTCATGCTGAGCCACCAACCATTGCTCACCAAGCCCCTCTTCACCCACTAAAAAAGCAAAACTCAGTCCTTGAGCATCGGTATATAGGCAAACATCTTCAGACTTAAATGAACGCTTTGGAATGAAGCTAGGTTTGTCCCATGCTTTATTTTTTAAGTTCATGCTCATCAGTTGAATTTGCTGTTGTTGCACATTTGACGCAGCAATCAATAAACGCTCCGAACCAATCCGATAATCAAAACGCCCAAACTGACCTTGAATTTGATGTAGTACATTTTGTTGATCATCTAAAATTTGTAGCCCTTTATTTTTACTGCTCAACAGTGCGGCAACTTCAGGCCATGCACTCAAGCTTAACCATTGTACGTCCTCAGTTTTCGCCCCATTCATGTCGACTTCACGTAGTTGCAACTTCGCTGCCATGGGCTGATCTATTGGTATTTCAACTGGGCTTAACAATTGGCTACTCTGCGTAGGCTGAAGCACACTGTGTTGACTACATGCTGTCAGTAACAGTAAGCAACTGCTTAAGGCTGACAATTTAAAAGATGAAAATTTCATAGAGACACTCAAAATTGGGCAAGGAACCTCAGGTCTGCTTCTGCTGAGCAAACCTGGGAACTAAATTTAATTCGACTTAAAAATGGGTGTAGGTCAGTGCAAGTTTGTATGCTGGGCCATACTCTTCATATTGCGCGTTATAAGCCTTAGAACCTGCATAGTTGTAATAAGTTTCATCGGTGATGTTTTGTACATCAAACTTGAGCTGTAAGTTTTTAGATAAGTTCACATGACTACTAAAATCAAGAAAGATTTGGTCATCGGTATAAATATCTTTCTCAGGCGTATCAATGTCACCAAGTTCATACAGATAACTCGATTTATAATTTGCTGAAAGTCGTACACCAAAACGTTCATTTTCCCAACCAATCATGGCATTACCGACCACATCCGACTGGTTTGGTAAATGAATACGACGGCTCAGAAGTTCGCCATCTTTCATCGAATCAATATCCGCCTCTGACTTACTAAAGGTGGTATTTAAACCCAACAAGAACCCGTTCCATGGTGCTCCTAGATGGTCAAACTTTTGTGAGTAGGCAAACTCCATCCCGTACAGTTTTGCTTCATTACCATTTTTATAGGTTATAGCTTCATCAAAGTCAGCCCATTGCCCTGTTCCTGCAATATTGGTGTTATAAATAAAGTTATCGATATCTTTATAAAATGCGTAGAAGCCCACCATACTGGCTTTGCCAAAATATTTTTCTACGCCTAAGTCAAAGTTTGAGGACTCCAAAGGTTTGAGCATTGGGTTACCAAACTCAGCTTCATCACCATCGATATAAACACCTGGTGCACTTTGCGCAAAGTTTGGACGTACCACACTATTGGTCCAAGCGGCACGGAGGTAAGCGTTATCGGCCAATTGATAACGAAAATGTAAACTCGGCAACCAATGATCATAGTCATTTTCATGTTTAGTCGCAGTGATCACATCATCGTTAAACTCAAAACCACGTGCTTCAAAGTTGGTATTTTCATAACGTAAGCCTGCAATCACACGCAGTTGATCCAAATCAACGGTATTCATGACATAAGCCGCTTGTATGTCTTCATTCGACTTAAAGTCATTAATGATTGAACCGTCAGCAACCACATAATCATTTGGATTTAATCCACTGATTTTATCTTTAATAGCGTTTTTATTAATGGTTGGACCAAACTGACCCAGTTCATAATGGCTGTTTGAATTGAAATCTGAACTTGACGTACTGAGATCTTCATATTTCCATTCATCGGTATTGTTGGTTTTTTCACGTTGACTGATTTTTCCGCCGAACTTCAATGCAGCAGCATAATTCCCCAGCATATAGTCTTTCAAAAAGTCTAATTTACCGTTGTATTCTTTATCGGTGGTTTTAGATTTTTCCCACGACACCGAATCTAACTCATAGTTGGCCGCATCATAAAAATCTTGGTCTGCCGTAATTACAGGTTTTTGCGTACTATTAAATCCAACATTACTAAAATCACCTTGGTATTTTGCCCCCGAAATTCCCCCTGGATTTTCCTCCGATGCTTCGCTATAACCGAGCTGGCCTTCCACCGTCCACGTGCCAAAACCTTGCTTACCACCGAGGACAAAAGACTGTATTTCTTGTGTTTCTTCACGGCTCTTCAGTGAACGAGTCACTTCTACATCACCACGCTGGCCTGCAAGTTGTGGATCAGAAAATTCAGCCGCCACTTCCTGACGTGATTCAGTGTCTTTAAAGCGACTATATAAAGTTCTTAAATAGTATTCGCCTGTGTCATTCGGACGGTAATCAAAGTTTAAACCCGCACCAATGCGCTCACGCTCGATGTCATATTGACGCATTGCGGTTTCTTCAAGTGCGTCACCATCCCAAGCCCCCCCCGTTTCAACATTGTCCGAGCCAAATTTTCGGTTTTGATAACTCAGTGCCAGTGCCACCCCAAGATTGTCTTGCCCCTCACCAACACTGAAACGATTACTGATAGCACCAGATGCTTTAGGGCTATATTTTTCCCGTTTTTCATCATAACCACCTTCAACCGTTCCTGTATAAAACAAACCGTCATGGTCAAAAGCCGATAAACTTTCAACCTGCACCGTACCACCTAATGAGTTGGCATCCATATCTGGTGTCAGCGTTTTCACCACAGCCAAAGACTGCACCAGCTCTGAAGGTAAGACATCCAATGCTACGCCACGGCGATCGCTTTCAGGCGCGGGAACCAAAGTACCATTGATGGTTACTGCATTTAAGTCAGCGCCTAAACCACGAACCGAAACAAAACGTCCTTCGCCTTGGTCACGCTCTGTAGATACACCCGGTATCCGTTGCAAAGCTTCTGCGGCATTGTCATCGGGTAATTGTCCGATGCCATCGGCATGTACCACACTGCTGATTTGGTCGGCACGTTTTTGTTCTTTGAGTGCTTTATCCATACTTGCAGCTTGACCAATGACCTGTACATATTCCACCGTGTTATCTTCGGCATGTAGATGCGTCATGCTCAGCATTGACAGGACCAGTGTACTCAGCTGAAAACCCGCACGCTTATGTTTCATGAAACGGCTCTGATTATTTTGCATTATGTTCTTCCCCTCAAGCCAAAGTGGCATGGTTTGAACGCACAATAGAAATTGAATGTGAACATGATGTGACAGTCCCTTTTGCGAGCTGCTCTTTTTATTTGTTTTTGGCCATTTTCAGCAAAAAGTGAGCTAATTTGATCTGTATAGAGAAAATACTGAGCATACAGAATGATGCATATTCACCTCAAGGATAGGGTTTTTCAGCATTTTTATTCTCAAAAATCAAAAATACATTGATCTATTTTGACTCTAGCCTTTGCCATCAAACTGTCATCTAAATCTGTTTAGCTTGGGCGAAAATAAATCATTTCAAAAAATGCTATGCCTAAATACTTTGCTTACTACCGCTGGCCTTTATTATGTGTAGCGACTGCCTGTAGCTTATCCCTTTGGTTGTTTATCTTACTTGGGCAGAGCAAGTCATTTGCTGAATGGAGCTGGGTCGATATTTTAGGTGAAGGGGGAGCAACTGTTTTTATTGGTATTTGGATTTTCTTTATTATTAAAAGCCGTCCTTTGGGCCGTGTAACCAACTATATCTTTTATGGACTGTGTTTTATTTTTTTCCACATGTGGATGGACAGCTTAGATGAGTTTATTCGCCTGCCTAAAGAAATCATGTGGGATGCATGGCTTGAGTCCATTCCTTTTCCAATTGGACTGTATCTATTTACCATCGGGATTTATTTTTGGCATCAAGAAGAACTGGCGATTTCTAAACACATGCAAAAACGAGAACGTATTTATCGGGATCATCGCTTATTCGATGCACTCACCCCTTTGGCCGATGCGCATTATTTTAAAACACAGCTCAAAACTGCAATCGAGCAAAACTTGCATGAACCCAGCGATATGTCCGTCATATTGTTAGATATGCATAATTTTAATCAGATTAATCAAACACATGGTTTTGATGAAGGCACATCTATTTTACAGCATGTTTCACAATTGATTAGCTTAAACTTACGACCACAAGACCTGCTCTGCCGCTTCGCAGGAGATCGTTTTATTATGCTGTTACCAGAGACGAAGCTACAACAGGCTGAAAAAATGGCAGCTCAGCTTGAGCGCATGCTTATGGTCAGTGCTTATTATCAACGTGATTTGTCCGTGCATATTCCTTTAAAAGCACTCACGACCTGCTGTTCAGTCGGGCAATACCAAACTGCTCAGCAACTTTTGAGTGCCTTAAATCAGCAATTGCTCCAAGTGAAGCAATACTACTCACCAAAGCGAGTCACCGTATGAGCTTTGAATGCGACTACAGCTACATTCCTGCGCATCATCAATTGTCTATTTTAATTGATTTAGCAGTCAGCCATGAAGTCGAACATCACGTCCTGCTCAGTGGCAGCAGTATTTTCTTAGAAGATATCTTTTCGGGGCAAAAACTAATTAGTCAACAACAGTTACAACAGGTTTTAAAAAATGCTGAACAGTGTTTTCGCAATCAGGACATCAGTTTCTTATTTGGTCAGCGCAGTTTAACCACTCCCTTTAATGACGCCATTAAATCCATGCTTTATGCATCGACCTTCGATGAGGCGCTTAGCCGTTATTTAACATTTTCCGCGTCCGTTTCACCATGGTTATGCCCTCGACTCATGTATAGTCAAAGCCATATTCATATTTATTGGTTAGATGAAAACAAGCTTGAAAATCGCTTTTTAATCGAAAGTGCAATGAGTGCAATACAAGCGTTTAGCCGTCAACTGTACCAAGCCAAATTAGCGTGGAAATTCGAGTTTAATTTTTCTGAACCGGATTATATTGAACAATATTGGACACATTTAGGCAGTGCTTTAGAGTTTAATCGCCCGATCAACATGATGAGCCTACCTCGCGATTTGATTTATGAAAAACTTCCCAATGCCTCTTCGACCTTAGCTTCAATCAGTTATCAATATGCGCTGAAAGAAATGACAGCTCAAAATATTCAACAGAGTTTTTTGCTCAGTTTGCACCAATATTTAATGCAGAATATTCAAAATAATATTCAACTCGAGCAAACCGCTGACTATTTTCAAATGAGTTCTGCCACCTTAAAACGTAAACTGAAAAAGCATCAGACCCATTTTCAGGCACAACTCGATCAAAGTCGTTTGCATACCGCCATCATTTTATATCGTGTACATGGTTTTAAAACTGAACAGATTTCTCAGTATTTACAAATTAACGATGCCACTAATTTTCGACGTGCGTTTAAGCGGTGGAGTGGTTTAACCGTACAAGCTGCGCAACCCTAATCCCTTATTTTTCACTCTCAAAATCACGGTTTTTGCTGTTGTAATGCCGAAATTAAAAGTCAAAAAATCATCAGCTAATCACTAAAGTCTGCATAGTCACGTTCGCTGTATTTTTCTGTATGTGTCCAAGGTGTAGCAACATGTTGGCCAATTTTGCGCACGGTAAAGGTTTTGGCATAGCCTGAGGTCGGTTTGAGCAATTCATATTTTTGAACCAGTTGATCCTGTTCACTCCATATAATATTCAACGTTTGCCCAGCACTGCGTATTTGATAATGCGCTAACTTCGAATCACGTTGAATCAATTGTGCTCGCTTTAAAATGTCAGGATGAATCAAACTATATTCACAGCGCCAACAGTTTTTCATCCCTAGCATTTCTTGATCGACATCCTGCAATTGCACCCGCATTTTTTCATCTGGCAAAATATAAAAACGCTGAAACGGACTTACTACGTTTACGTTTGCTTGCTCGACTTCATCTTTGCGCTGCATCCACTGAATTGCACTGTCAAAACTCACATGCTCATGGGTGTCTGTTTTGGCAGACACATGAGCGTTGCTATGTGTCTGGGCTTCGTCAGCATGCGTTTGTGTGTTTAAACGTTCAATCCAAATATTTTGCGCATCTCGAATTATTTTCTCACTGTATTTTTGAATGGTCGTGACCCCATTGGCATCCAACCGTTCAATCTGATAATCAATACGATATTCATCGGCTGACCATACCCATGGACTGAACAAACTGAAAGACAATGCTAAGAACTTCATTTTGAATTTGAACGGCCGTATTAATCTTGTATCCATTAGAATCCAAATGCCTTTTTCAATTGCTCAAATACCCATGTATTTTCTTGTGTGCCTTTGAAAAGATTTGAATTCTTTCCTTCAGCAAACAGCATCACATCTCCGCCGCCATGTGTTTCGCTTTTCGCCAGTTGTACCCCGACTTCTTGTTTATAGTCGTCGGCAAAGGCTTGCTCGTTGCTAGGGTCTGTTGAGAATTACCGAGAGTTAATTAAACTCGCGCACAGTTGAATCATGGCTTCAAAACTCGTATCTGTTTTACAACTACGCATCGCTATACGTTTAAATTCTTTTAACTTACAGAAATA
>NZ_MVON01000044.1:0-19816 GCF_002018925.1 Acinetobacter sp. MF4642 | reverse complement strand
CTGGGTATATTGGTTCAATAAAAAGCGTGTACACAGTGCACTGGGTTATGTATCGCCTTTTGAGTTTGAAGCAATGTACTATGATAAGATTAACCCGTTAGGTCAGGTGGCCTAACTTAAATAAAAAAGCCTCCGACAAACCCGGTACGGTTCAGTGTTTTACGTTCGTCAGAATGGTTTGAACTCAGGCCGGTAATCGCAATATTAATATATTGCTTATTCATAGTGTTTCTTTAATTTAATTAGGTTGAAGAGGACAACGCATACAACCCCTTTCCCAAAAGGATGAGAAAGGGGCAATTCAAATTAAGAAAAATCTAGGCCTTTTTCATATCCTTTGAGTTCATGGCGAGCCATGGCAAGATTTGCTTTAGAGCGTTCAAGGACAAGATATAAGAAAATTTTGTCATTGCCTTCTAAAGGACGAATAAGGTGATACTACTTACCCAGCGTAATTAAAATATCTTCGATGGTGTCATTCAAGTTCAATGCTTGTGCAACACGTCGTTTTGAGCGAACGACTTCAGTATTACCTGCCGCCGCGAGTTCTAAATCGATGCTTCCACCGCCTTGAGTTGCTAGGGCTAAACCGCTTTCCCCATCGACCAATGCTGCTGCATAGAATCCATCGATATTTGCTAATGCTTCCAATGACACTTTAGCCATAGTTTTTCTCTTCATTTTTATGAGTTTTAAAATCCTTTTAACTTGTTGTTTCACAATTCGATTTAACTATATGGACGGTGTGAAAAAATTATCAATATAAATAAATGTAACAAAAAAAGATGAATAAATGTACAATTAAACCCGAGGCTTTTAGTCAGTTTTTGCTAGAGATTTTGTGATTAGGTTTGCGTATTTTAGAGAGGAGTGTGAAAAAGTTTATTGTTATTTGAAAAAGTGTTTAATTTATTTGCTATTGTAACAAAATGTAACTTTTACCGTTTGGACAAATAAAAGCAAAAAAGAAATCGATTTTTTTGCTTTTTAAAGATGAAATATATAATTATTTTTCATTAAAAAATAAAGGGATGCGCAAAATGAGTGCATCCCTTGGAGATTAGACAAACATTTGACTTGCTGCGCAATAAAGTCCCCATAAAATCACGATAGCCACAGCAGGCTCAATCAGTTTTGCCCATGTTGGCGTTGGATTTTGCTCTGCTACCTGTGTGTGTAGCTGATCTGAGTGGTCTGTTGCGTGTTGATTTACCATTTGATTAAACTCCTTCATCGTCTCTTCTAATGATAGCTCTTCTTCAGGCTTTGGTTTAGAGCCAATCAGTTCTGTTAGCTCACTTGTTGTCCAAACCCAGTCATCAGCCAGACCTGAGAGGTGCTCAATTTGACCAACAAGTAGCTCACGTATTCCATGTTCGCCAAAGTTCCCCGTGACATCAAGTTGTTTGAGTTCAGCAAACTGAAGACCCAACATCGTAGTCAAGCTATGCTCTAAGTCCGCCTTCGCTAACTGTGATTCATTTTGCGGAGACGTGGTGAGATGCCTTGCGAGTTCTTGAATATAGAGATGATCTTGAGTTTGAATCTCTTGATAGAGCTTGGTGCCATCTTGGCGCATCAAAGTGATGAGTTTTCCAAGGGAGAGGGTGTTGGCCTCAGAAAGATATTGAAGTCGCTCCTCATCTGAATATTGACTCAGAAGCTCAGGCTTTTGAATTTTAATCTGCTCTGCAAAATATTGTACTAAATCAAAAGCCATATAATTACTCCATTTTATTAATCTAATAACCTTAAACTTGGTTTTTTCTTAGCGGGTTCAGTTTTTTCTTCATTGTCTGATTTTAAAGCATTTTGCTCACTTTGGGTATGATTGTCATACTCACTTGGATCGAAGAATAAGCCTTGTCCATTTTCACGGGCATAAATGCCAATCACGGCATTAAGTGGGACATAAATATCACGAGATACCCCACCAAAACGTGCAGAGAAGGTAATCGCATCGTTGCTCATATGTAGCGCATGTACGGCATGAGGGACAATGTTTAAGACAATTTGGCCATCTTGAATAAACTGTTCAGGAACGAGAGTATTGTGCTGGGTTGCATCGACCAATAAATGCGGTGTCAATTGGTTATCACAAATCCATTCATAAATGGCGCGAGTTAAATATGGACGAGTCGGCGTAAGGTTTAATTCTTGATCAGACATAATATTCTCTACGGCTGTTTAAATTCAGATTGATAATGGTTTTTCTCCTGCAAAGTTAAAGACTTTAAAAATGCAGGACGACTAAAAATACGTTGACAATATAAATAGATTGGGCGGCATTGCTGTTTGGGTAAATGCACGCCCATGCTGTTTAAGCGTAGAAAGATAGGCGCAAGCATGCAATCTAAAATACTAAAGCTTTCCGACATGAAATAGGGGAAATGCTGGAACAATGGTGTTAGGGAAATGAGTGTATCTTTCAGTTTTTTTTGTGCTTGCAGTTTTGCTTGTTCATCGAGTGTATCTGGATGGCGTAGCATCATATCGGCAAGTTTTAACCAATCTTGTTCAAAGCGCCAAATGTACTGACGCTGTTCCGCGCGAGGCATAGGCACGTCGGCATAGAGCTTGTTTTGACGATAACGATCGTCTAAATACTCGGAGATGATATTGGCGTTGAATAGTTTTAAATCATTTTCAATCAACATCGGCAGCTGGTTATAAGGGTTTAAGCTGGCGAGATCTTCATCATCAGCATCACTTAAAACCAAATGGTATTTGATTTGCTTCTCTGCAAGTACATAACGAATCCAATGGGAGCGAAAATCATCTGCATGGCTATACAGCGTAATTCCTTGAAGCGGAGTAGTTTCGACAGACATATTTCAAGAAACTAGGTGAAGTGAATCGGTTAGAATACTAAAAATAGCCAATAAAATCATCTTAACTTTAATATGCTTATACAATCGAACAACTTGGAAGAAATCAAAAATAAGGATAGAACCATGCTGCTTAGGCTCAGAATCACCCAATCGATCGCAGTTATTATATTAATGACTTCTATCTCAAGTAGTTATGCTCAAATTCAAGATGCAGCCGAACACGTAGATGTAGCGCAGCAGACTGCTGAATATGCAGCTTGTATTGCCGATGAAGCCTGTGATGTTGCTACTTCTGTATCTGAGGATGAGATGTATGGCGGCATTCAGCAAGAATATACAGTAAAAGGCTGTAAGGTCACTGTGTATAATGATGGGCCTGTGAAGATGGTCGATGAGAAAACCGACGAGCCGTGTAATGCACCACTTCCCAAAGATCATCAATTCTCTAATTCTAAAGAAGTACATACATATCAAGAAAATGATTGCATCGTTACCGAACAGATTAGTATGGATGGTGCTGCTGATGCGACAATGGACTGCTCAAAGAGAGGTCGGTAAAATAACATCTAAAACTAGAATTTAATCGATCTATTTAAACGTAAGTAAATAATTTTGAAGAAAAATATAGTATAAAAAAACCTCGGAAAATTCCGAGGTTTTTTGTCCGATTCGGTAAACGAATTAACGTTTAGAGAATTGAGGACGTTTACGAGCTTTACGTAAACCAAGTTTCTTACGTTCAACTTCACGAGCATCACGAGTAACGAAACCAGCTTGACGAAGAGCAGGTTTAAGTGTTTCGTCAGAAGCGATCAACGCACGAGTAATACCGTGACGGATAGCGCCAGCTTGACCACCGATACCACCACCAGCAACAGTGATGTAAAGGTCATACTTTTCAGTAACTTCAAGAAGCTCTAAAGGTTGACGAACAACCATACGAGCAGTTTCACGACCGAAGTATTGCTCAAGAGTACGGTTGTTAATTACGAGCTTGCCTGTACCAGCTGACAAGAAAACACGTGCAGTTGCGGTCTTACGGCGACCTGTACCATAATTAGTAGCCATGTGCTGTATCCCTTAGATGTCCAAAACTTGTGGCTGTTGAGCAGCGTGTGGATGCTCTGTACCTGCATACACTTTCATTTTCTTGATCATTGCATAACCAAGAGGACCTTTTGGTAACATACCTTTAACAGCTTTTTCTAAAACTGCTTCAGGTTTGTGAGCGATTAACTTTTCAAAGTTAGTCTCACGGATACCACCAGGGAAGCCAGTGTGGCGATAGTATTTTTTATCAAGTGCTTTTTTACCAGTCACTTGAATTTCTTCAGCATTGATTACAACGATATAATCGCCAGTGTCAACGTGAGGAGTATAAGAAGTCTTGTGCTTACCACGTAGACGACGAGCGATTTCAGTCGCAAGGCGACCTAAAGTTTTGCCAGAAGCATCAACAACGTACCAGTCGTGTTGAACTTCAGCAGGCTTAGCGCTGAGAGTTTTCATTAAACCACTACCTATTATAGTTGGTTTGGACTATGGAATCTGTCCAAACAAAAGGAGACGCGATTCTAAACGAAGTTGCTCAGAATCACAAATGAAAATATAAAATTTCAAGAGCCGTATTTTAAGATATTTCCCAGTATAAAGGAAGAGATCAAAGTTTATTCTTTTTAAAAACCACAAAAGAGTTCAAACTTTAAAAAAATGAGGAAACAGCGATATTGAACTTTATGACTTCACTGAATGAAATGCGGGATCATCACCATACAACCATTTTAAAATAACGGATAATACAGGAGTTACGACTCGCAATTTCTTTGTCATGTTTTATATGTTTGAGGCTTTATTTTTTCTTTGAAAGTCGGTGGAATGTGAAAACAGGATAAGTGAGGATTTAAATATAAAAGAATAGGTTCAAGTTGAGTACGGTGAATGCGGAGATACTGGGTGAGACGTTGTATAATAGTCAAAACGCATTTTACTTGAGTTGATCATGCTGCCTTTATATGTCACCAGTGGTGAACCTGCTGGGATTGGTCCAGATATTTGTTTAAGCCTTGCTGCTCGTATAGATGAGCGTCCGATCGTGGTCCTTGGTGATATTAACTTGCTACGTACACGTGCAGCATGTTTGGGATTGGACATTGAACTGATTGAATATTCAGGGCAAGAAGCATCATCAACTCAGGGTCAACTTTATGTTGAGCATGTGCCTTTAAGCAAAGCTGTTGTAATGGGTGAGCTCAATCCTGAAAATGCGCCTTATGTCTTAGAGCAGCTACGACGTTCGGCCGATTATGCTATGTCCGGTAAAAGTGTAGGTGTTGCAACTGCACCTGTACAAAAGTCAGTCATCAATGATGCTGGGATTCACTTTAGTGGACATACCGAATACTACCAAGAGTTTGCTGGTGTTGAACGTGTGGTGATGATGCTCGCAACCAAGACCTTGCGTGTTGCGCTGGCGACTACACATTTGCCCTTAAGAGCTGTAGCTGATGCGATTACTAAAGAGCGACTGCATCAAGTGCTTGATATTTTAATTCAGGACTTAAAAAGCAAATTCAAAAAAGAGCATCCGCACATTTTAGTGTGTGGCCTAAACCCACATGCAGGGGAGGATGGTTATTTGGGTATGGAGGAAATTGAGGTGATTAACCCTGTGCTGGAAAGCTACCGTGCTCAAGGCATAAATATGAGCCTGAGCCTACCTGCCGACACTTTATTTACCCCAGAAAACTTAAAAGATGCCGATGCTGTTTTGGCGATGTATCACGATCAGGGCTTACCTGTGTTAAAATCGCAAGGGTTTGGTGAAGCCATTAATATTACTTTGGGCTTGCCGTTTATTCGTACCTCAGTTGATCATGGCACAGCTCTCTCCCTCGCAGGCACAGGTCTTGCGAAAAGCTCAAGCTTACAGGTCGCTGTTGATTTAGCGTTAGAATTAGCTCGTCACTAATGTTCAGTGATTAACTCACGTTGGAAAATTTTATGTATCAAATTAATGCCTTAAACCCTAAAGATGAAGGGCACCATACGCGGAAGCGTTTTGGGCAAAACTTCTTACATGACCAACGTGTGATTGCCAAGATTGTACGTTCAGTTGCACCACGCTCAGGGGATAACATTGTAGAAATTGGGCCCGGTTTGGCGGCATTAACCTCTCCGTTGATTGGCGAGTGTGATGCACTCACGGTGGTTGAATTAGACCGTGATTTGGCGGCAGGTTTGCCAGAGCGTGTGCCACATCCTGAACGTTTAACCATTATTGAAACTGATGCACTGAAGTACGACTTCACTAATTTATTTGAAGATGGTCGTCCTTTACGTGTTGTGGGTAATTTGCCGTATAACATTTCGACGCCACTTTTGTTTCACCTCTTGGAGTTTGGTGACAAAGTTAAAGACATGCACTTTATGCTACAAAAAGAAGTGGTTGACCGTATTACGGCTTCTCCAAATAGCAAAGAGTATGGTCGTTTGTCGGTGATGATTCAGTATTTCTGTAAACCTACGTTCTTGTTTGAAGTACCACCAGGTTCATTTAACCCACCACCAAAAGTGACGTCTGCGGTGTTCCGTTTAGAGCCGTATGCGGTTAAGCCGATTGTGGCAAAAAATGAAAAAGCCTTGGCACGTTTGGTCTCGCATGTCTTTACCCAGCGCCGTAAAACTTTGCGTAATAGCTTAAAAGGCATGTTGGCTGAAGATGGTTTTGAGCAAGCGGGTGTTGATCCGATGGCGCGTCCAGAGACTTTAACACTGGCTCAATTTGTGGCATTAGCAGATCAAATGGTGGCTTAAGGTGGCAGGCGCAGAGATTCGATACAATTATGTCATTGGTGATGTGCAGGGTTGTTTTGAAGCACTAAAAGCCTTGTTAAAGACCATACAGTTTGATCCTGACCAAGATTTTATTTGGTTTGCAGGGGATTTGGTTGCCCGTGGTGAAAACTCATTGGGTGCTTTACGCTTTATTAAAAAATTAGTAGAGCGTAATGCGGCTGCAACAGTTTTAGGCAATCATGATTTAACTTTGCTGGCGGCTGCACGTGGCATTAAAGCAATTAAAGACAAAGATAACATTCGTGATGTGATTGATGCGATTGATAGTGATGATTTGATTGATTGGCTACGTAAACAACCCTTGTGTGTGTTTCCAAACGCAACCACGGTTCTGACGCATGCGGGCATTCCAACCAATTGGACAGCAGAACAAACTGCTGCTTTAGCCGCAGAAGTTGAGGCGGTCATTGCAGCGGATGATTTTGATGTTGTCGACGCCTTTTTAAAAGAAATGTATGGCAAAGAGCCCACCTTATGGTCTGATGAACTGACGGGGCATGCGCGTTTACGTTGTATCGTAAATTATTTGACTCGTATGCGTTTAACCGATAGTGCTGGGCGTTTGGAGTTTAGTTTTAAAGACTCACTCAGTGACCCAATGCCAGAAGGGTTCAAACCATGGTTTGAATTCGCTTCACAAGCGGCACAAACCCATAAAGTTGTGTTTGGTCACTGGGCCGCTTTACAAGGTAAAACCATTTCAGACTCGATTCAAAATGTAGATGGCGGTTGTGTTTGGGGGCATCAATTAATGGCTTACCGTTTAGAAGATGAGACCTTATTTGCCGTTGATAATCCAGTTCAATAGCACATGCATTAAAAAAGCCACGAAGTTCGTGGCTTTTTTATTCTTAGTCGATTCTTAACCAGGTTTGGTTACGACCTAAAGCAGAAACACCGATGTATGCACGTAGAGAAAGACGCTTTCCTGTGGCATTCAGTTTCATTTTCGCATCATAAAGTTTGCCAGACAGTGGATCAATCACACGACCTTTTTCATAGTTATTGGTGCCGTCGACATGCTTTAAGCCTTTAATAATGTCCATACCCAAAATTGGTTTGTTGGTATATGGCGTAGGGCAATTCACGCAAGTTTCTTTTGGTGTATAACCTGGGCGTGGTGTAATTTTTACAATTTTTCCAGTGTAAGTATTATTTGACTCTTTACGAATTTCGATAATGGCTTTTGGTGAGCCTGACTTATCATCAATTTGTTGCCATGTCCCTGTTAAGTCCTGTGCAAATGCTCCCCCGCAAAGCATGGACAATGTTAATCCCGCGATAAAAAACTTACTTTTCATATAAGGTTCTCTATAGTTTCACAAAAAGATATCCAAGACACAGAAAAATAAACAGTTTGCACAAGGCAAACTGTTTTGTGTTTAGATATGAGTTAGGCAGTTGCCTTTAAAAATTGAAAAATCATACATGCTTAGCTGAAACTCTTTTATTCATTGAATTTGAAACAATCAGACTAAGTTTGAAGCAATGTATGAGTGACTCAGTGGTGGTCTACAAAATCTAAAATGAATCGATCAAGTGATTGCGTAGACCAAGTCTGTTCAGTAATAGAACCTAGATTATTCTCGAATCCACGTTTGACTACGACCTAGAGCAGATATACCCACGTATCCTCGCAAGGTTAAGCGTTTGCCATTCGAACTGAGTTTTGCTTTACAGCTATAAATATTACCAGACAGTGGATCAATGATTTTTCCACCCGTGTAATTGGTATCACCGCTGTGTTTCAAACCTTTCATCACATCCATGCCTAAAATAGGCTTATTGGTATACGGCGCAGGGCAATTAATACAAGTTTCTTTTGGTGTATAACCCGGACGAGGCGTCACTTTAACGATCTTAGCGGTATAGGTCCCATTTGATTCTTGGCGAATATCAAGGATGGCTTTTGACGACCCAGTTTTGTCATCAATATTTTTCCAAGTGCCGCTAATATCTTCAGCGAAAGCTGTACTACCCATAACGGTTGTAGCGAATGCGATTGCAAGTGTCAATTTGCTCATGAACAAAATCCTTTTATCATTTAATCAACGACAAACTCATCTTAAGTCGATTTTTTAAACAATACAATTGTTTATGTGAGGAACATATCACATTTTTTGCAAGTATAGAATAAACAACGGTAACCAGATTGCTGTAAATACCGCATTGACAGCCATTCCAAAGGCTGCATAACGTCCAGCAATACTTCCCCGTTGCCATGCTTGAGCTGTACCGATGGCATGAGCTGCAAGACCTAGAGCGAGGCCCGATGCTCGTTCATCATTAATATGTTTGAGGATCAGTGGTGAAAATGCAGCACCAATCACACCAGATAAAATCACGATTAAAATAGCCAGACTCACAGGGGCTTGCAGCAGTGTTGCAATGTTAATCGCAATTGGCGTTGTGACTGCGCGTGTGGCAAATGCCATAATGGTAGGATCGGACAAATGTAGTAGATAAGCCAGTCCCATCGGCAGTCCGACCGCACTGATACTGGCAAAGACCAAGATGCCCACCACGGCTTTGAGGGGGAGGTCGTCATAGCGCATGGCAGCCAATGGAATAGCTAATGCAACCGTCACATAACCGAGCAGATGGTTAAACACTGGATTTACCTGTGCCATATATTGCTCATACGGAATGTTTAACAACAAGAGCAGGGCAATCACAAAGCACATGCCAAAAACAATCACTGGAATTTGTGGCAGTTTTTTGTTGAGTGGCTTTGCCAGTAAGTAGGCAACGAGGGTTAGGAAAAAACCGAAAATAATGGGAATCATGTGCACACTCCTAAAGCCATTTCTTAGACATTTTTGCGTAAACCCACAGTGGAATTAGTGTGCTGACAAACAGCACCACCAAAAACATTGGGATTTCACTGCCTAAATGCGTCATCATCAGCAGGGAGCCTGCACTGATCGGTAGAAAAGCAAAGGCACTTTCTTTCATGATTTTATTGTTGGTATCGACCAAACGTGCTGGAATTTTATGAAATTTTCTCCAACCCAAAAGGACGATTAATAAACTAATCAGTCCAATTAAATTGCCCAGTTCAGGATGTCCAAAACGTCCAGTGATCCATACAGCCGCTTCACGAAAGATGATGATCAGGGCAACCGTGCCGATCCATGCTTTCCAATCAACAGTTTTTATCCATTCCATTTTGTTCTGTCATTAAAATTTTACTTATCACGTTTTAACCGATTTAGCTTTTGATTTCAAATTCTTCGAGTTCACGATGAAATTGTTTTGCTTTCAAACCTAAAATTTCATCAATCGGTAAATGTGCTTGTTTAATCAATTGTTCAAGTTTATGTGGTGCAATATACACTTGTAGGTGTAGGTTGCCCTCATCATCATAATTTTCAGATTGAATCACATTTAGGGCGTACAGTTGATTACGTAATTTGCCATAGGCAGGTTTGAGTAAGACGTCAAAGTTTTGAATTTGACCCATCAAACACTCTTGTACCGATTGGCGTAGTAGATCAAATCCTTCGCCTGTATGTGCTGAGACATAGACACGCTCAGGTACATTTGGTTCAGCGTAAATGATTTTGGCTTGTTCGCCACTTTGATCGATCTTGTTATACACCCGTAGAATTGGAATATCTGCGCCAATTTCTTTGAGCACTTTTTCAACAGCTTCAATTTGTTCCATATGGTCAGGACTGCTCGAGTCAATCACATGCAACAGCAAACTGGCTTCTAATGTTTCCTCTAGCGTCGCTTTAAACGATTCCACTAAAGCATGCGCAAGATTACGCACAAAACCAACCGTGTCGGCTAGAACCAGCGGACCAATACCATCCCATTCCAAACGTCTTAAGGTTGGATCTAAGGTTGCAAATAGCTGATCTGCGGCATAAACATCAGATTTGGCAAGGGTGTTAAACAGGGTTGATTTACCCGCATTGGTATAACCAACCAAAGAAACGGTTGGAATGGCAGCTTTTTGACGTGCGGCACGCCCTTGGATACGGGTCTGACGGACTTTTTCTAATTTATCTTTAAGTTGTCCAACCCGGACACGGAGTAAACGGCGGTCAGTTTCGAGTTGCGTTTCACCTGGACCACGGAGTCCAATCCCGCCTTTTTGGCTATCGAGGCTAATGCCTGTACCGACCAGTCGAGAAGACAAGTGATCCAATTGAGCCAATTCGACTTGAAGTTTCCCTTCATGGGTACGGGCACGTTGTGCAAAGATATCTAGAATAAGGCGTGTACGGTCAATAACGCGGCACTTGATAATGCGACTCAGATTACGTTCCTGACTGGGTGTCAGGGCATGGTCAATAATCACCAGCGTGGCTTCAAGTTCCTCAACACGAGCAGCAATTTCTTCTGCTTTGCCTGAACCAATGAAATATTTAGCATCGGGTTTGAATCTTTGAGCGTGAACATGCTCCAGAATTTCTGCACCTGCCGACTTAGCAAGCAAACGAAATTCTTCTGCATCAAGGTCTTCCAGAATATGGATGGCAACACTGACTAAAATGGTTTTTTCGCCACCTTGCTTCTGCTCAAAATATTCCACTAAATTCGATCTCACATTGAAAACTCTAGTGTAGATGAATTTGTTGAGATTGAGCGAAATAGTTATGCCGTTGCCTTACATTGAGCGAAATAAGTGAACCAAAAGCAGCAAGGTGCCAAAGTATAAAATACTGAGCCCTATAATAAATTTCAGTGCCTGAACAGGATTTAACGGCGGAGCTGGAGGATTCATTTGATCGTTCATGTACACACCATGTTTTGGTATTTCGATTGATTTATTTTAATTAATTTGTTTAAACGATTAAAATTGAAAATAATCATCTGGGCCTTCGGTTTTTATGATCAATGCAAGTTGCTCAAGATCAGTATAGAATGAGCCGAAATCAATGATTAAATGTTGAATGAAGCTGTGCCAAGTGAACCGTCTATGCAATCGAATACTGAAATAAAAACAACATCAATAAAAGGTGTCTCTAAGCTTTTTCTGTATGGCAAAAAGCTGGCTTCAGGGCTTGGCGCCGTGTCCGAAGGGTTTTATTTGGTCTATCGACATGGCTTGTATAAAGACATTAACAATCCACAAAATACCCGTTACGTGCAGTATTTCTGTCGTCGACTGTGCAAGGTTTTTAACATTGATGTTCATGTCCATGGGGATATTCCACGTAAGCCTGCCCTTTGGGTCAGCAATCATATTTCATGGTTAGATGTCGCGGTTTTAGGCTCAGGCGCACGAGTTTTCTTTTTGGCCAAGGCTGAAATTGAAAAATGGCCTGTGTTTGGCAAATTGGCAAAAAGTGGTGGAACCTTGTTTATTCAACGTGGTTCAGGAGATTCCATCAAAATTCGAGAGCAAATTACGGCGTTTTTAAAACAAGATATTCCTGTGTTATTTTTCCCGGAAGCGACCACGACTGATGGTTCTAAAGTGAAAAAGGTTCATGGACGTATTTTAGGTGCTGCGATTGAGGCCCAGCGTGATGTGCAAATTTGTTTGATTTGCTATGTGAATCAACAGGGCGGACTTGACCAAGTCTCTCCGTTTATCGGTAACATTAGTTTTGCCGAGCATGTTAAAAAAGTACTAGAAATGCCACAAGTCACGGCACATTTAGTTGCGCTCCCAGCCATTTGTACCGCAGGACATACGGTTGAGAGTTTAACGGCACTGGTCCAACAAAAAATGGTGCAAGGTTTGGCTGATTTACATCACAAAGTTTTGAAGTCCCAACCCAACATGCAACAAGCTTGAAGGCTTACATAAAGCCTTCAATCGGTAGCCAAGAAACGACTTTGAGACCAGCGCGTTTAAACCAATTCATTTTTGGTTCAGTGGTATAAGTTTTGGTAGAGCCATCAGCTTGTTTGATTTGCCAGTTAATGTTTTTGTTTGCATCTAGGACCAGCTTATAGGCATATTTACTGAGGTTTTGGTCCATGGTGTAGTGTACCGCTTTGGCCAGCGGTGGACTGTTCAGTAAAACCCCAATTTCTGTATTTAAGTTGGCAGAGCGGGGATCAAAATTAAATGAACCAATAAAAACCTGTTTCTCATCAATGGCCATGAGTTTGGCATGCAGACTCGAGCGGCTTAATCCTTTGATGCTGACTTTGGCTTTTTTCGAAATTTCTTCATTGTTTTCGTTTAGGGCTTCGGCCGCAGGCGTGGCTAAAAACTCATAGAGTTGAACACCGCTTTCCAGCAAGTCTTCACGATATTTTCCATAGAAAGCATGCACCAGCGGCACATCATTGGCTTTAAATGAGTTGGTCAGTACGCGAACTTGAATGTCACTCTGTGCTAGGTTGGCCAGATGTTTTTTGCCTTTACGCTCAGGTACAAAATAGGCTGAAATAATGTCGATGCTTTCTAGTGGCTTTTCTAAATGGGTTTGCAACTGGAAGTTTAAATGTTCTTCTTTTTTTGCCCGTGATTTGATTTTACTCGGTGAGTCTTTGACCACTTCGGCTTTGACCCAATCGAATTGGATACTATCATTTAACCAGTGTTCAAAGGCTTGCGAACGATTGGCTAGATCGAGATAATTTTGGACGGTCACTTCCTGATAGTGCTGCGCTAACTGGGTTTTTAAACCTTCATAACGTAAGCTGTAATGGTTGGCGTTGACAATTTGACGCACTGGAAAGGCATAATCGTCATTCCAGTATTCATCGAAAGAATGCACAATTTCATCTGAGGCAGAGCCGACCAACATTACATCAACATCGGAAAACTGATAACTGTCGCTGACGTTATAATATTGATTGCTCATGTTGCGCCCACCAATCAACGAAATTTGATTATCGGCAATGAAGCTTTTGTTGTGCATACGACGGTTGATGCGTTTTAGATTTAAGACCATATCCATCGCACGATAGTGACGGAAGCGGTAGGGGTTATATAGTTTGATGTCGATATTAGCGTGTTGATCGAGCGCCAAATAAATGCCTTCCATTTTCTTGGCATTGTTATCATCGATTAGTAAACGAACTTTCACCCCGCGATCAGCGGCTTTCAAAATAGAATAAAGCGCTAAAGAACCAATACGATCGTTGTCCCAAATATAGTATTGTAGATCTAAGGTCTTTTCTGCCTTATCAATGAGATGGATACGTGCGGCCAATGCTTCGAGTGGATTATAGAGAACATGGAAACCTGTAAGGCCTGGATTTTGTTCACGTAAAGGCAGTACGATTTTGCCTAAACTGGTTTGATCGGTTGGCAAATCAAAGGCATAGACGGGCGTCTGTGGGATTTGTTTGGGTAAGGTGTTACATGCTGGGACAGTCAAAACCATACAGCTCAGCAACAACAGTTTAGCACCTTGCTGAGTCGAAGATGAGCGGAATAAAGTTTGTTTCGCTAAGCCGTGAGGTTTTTCCATCGTCATAAAGTCTATAAATTTGGTTTGAGTATAATTCTGAGCTGTGAAAAGATAAACAGAAGATTATGTGTTCTTGATGAACAATTTGTGAGTAAAAGTCTATGATGAATATACACTCCGTCGTGTTCTATTTTTATATTGCGATGGCCTTGCTTGCGGGGTGGGCGGTGTATCAGGCATGGATCAGTCAAACCAATACGGAGACTATTCATCCGTTTAAGGCCTTTGTGCATTTGTTGGCTTTTTATCTCTCTTATTTACTCATTCCTTTGTTTTTCTTTAGCTTGTATGCTGGTTTTCAAGGGTATTATTCATGGCATGAAGCTATTTTTGTGTTTTTGGTCAGTGGTGTGCTGTGTTATGCACGTTTTATTGAACCGCATTTTGTACATGTCAAAACCACTCAATATCAAATCCAAGAAGATTATAAATTACTCAAACCCGTTCGTATTGCGTTAATTGCCGATCTACATATTGGTCTATTTTCAGGGCATGAGCGACAACTGAAAACTATCGTCAAACGACTGAATGAACAAAAAACTGATTTGGTGGTGGTTGCAGGGGACTGGACTTATGAACCTGAAAATACACTGGCAGAAGAATTAGAGGTGTTGCAAGAAATTAATGCCCCAGTCTATTCGGTCAATGGTAATCATGATGAGCAATATCCAGGTCCGCCGATTCAAAATTTGTTAAGACATGCTTTGAAGGTGAATAATGTGATTGATATTGAAGGTCAGATTGTTGAATTTGAAGAGTTTCGTCTGATTGGAGTCGGGGATTTGTGGGCCGGCAAGGCGGATATGCGTTTTATGCCGCATTTACCGCAGGACAAACCGTGGGTCATCCTATCGCACAATCCAGACACGATCGATATGGTACCCGCTTTACCCAGCCGTCCTTTAATGCTTTCAGGTCATACGCATGGTGGTCAAGTTGAGCTGCCATGGCTCACAGACTATGTAATGAAAAAAGTGTCTATATTAGGACATAAAAAAGGCTTGTACCGACATGAACATGCGGATGTGTTTGTTACGGTTGGAACAGGCATGGTGGGTGTGCCTTTTCGTTTTCGCGTACCACCGACGATCGATATTATTGAACTGATTTAAGTTGGGTTTAGAACCAATAAAAAATAAAGCTTAAAACCAAAATGACCACAGCCAAGACGATCCAAAGGTTGTGGTTTTTTGTATGAAGCGCTTGTAGGTCTTGTATTGCATCGAGGTTATTCACTGCTGTGCTATGCGGGCTTTGTGGCTGCTGTTGTGTAAAGCTCCGTCCTTCAGACACAAGGGAGCTGTGGTGTCTTAATTCAGCGGTTGATATGCGTTGCTGTTCATGTCGTTTATGGCGATACATGCTTTTTAGCGCAGCATCATGCCGCTTCGTGAGTTCAGTCACGATCTCTTGTGCATCATCGTATTGAAAAGCGGTATGTGTGGCGATGTATTGAATGGCTTGAATAATTTTATTTTCTTCAACTAATACGATGACATCAAGGAGTTGTTCATTGGTGAGTTGTTGTATTTTTTCATCCATTTTTCGGTCCTATTCATCTGTATCTCTCTATTTTTGAAGTAAAACGACAGATTTTAAATATGGTTTTTGTAGCGTTTGTGAACGCATTGGTATAAAAAAACCAGCATCATTGTGCTGGTTTTTAGACATCAAATTCAGGGTTAAATTTGATTATTTACATCATCATTTTTGGTTTCACGAATCATTAAGAACGCACATAAAGACAGAAGCGATGCCGCTGTGAGGTAGTAACCTACTGCGTGTAAACCATAGGTGGTTGCAAGCTTGGTGGCAATGAGAGGTGCAAATGAAGCCCCAAAGATCCCCGCAAGGTTAAAGGTTAGTGCTGAACCTGTATAACGAACGGATATTGGAAAAATTTCAGAGAGCACGGTGCCAATCGGTCCATAAGTTAAACCCATGATGGATAAACCAATACATAGGAACAAGAACACAATAAGGGTACTGCCTGATTCCAACATGCTTGAGAATACTAAACCAAATAACGCCGCAGCAATACAGACTGCAATAGAGGTGGTTTTACGACCAAATTTTTCCGCAAAAACCGCAGACAAGGGGATGAATGCAGCAAAGCAGAGGGTTGCGACCAGTTGAAGTTGTAAGAACTGTTCACGGGTGTACCCCAGCTGTTTGGTACCCCATTGTAAAGCAAATACTGTCGTGAGGTAGAACACTACAAAGGTACAGATGGCTGCAATTGTACCTAAAATCAACATGCCCCAGTGTTTGGTCATCACTTCTTTAAACGGAATGTTAACTTCTTTTTGCTTGTCTAAAACTTTCTGGAACGCAGGAGTTTCATGGAGTTGTAAACGAATCCACAGGCCTACAATCACCAGTAAAGCACTTGAGATAAAGGGAATACGCCAGCCCCAAGTCATGAACGCTTCTTCAGTCATAAAATGACCCAACGTTAAGAATGAACCAGTTGCTAAGATAAAGCCAATCGGCGCGCCCAGTTGGGGAAACATTCCATACCAAGCACGCTTACCTTCAGGTGCATTTTCCGTGGCAAGCAATACAGCACCCGACCATTCACCACCTAAGCCGAGTCCTTGACCTAAACGACACAGTGCAAGTAGTAATGGCGCGGCAATTCCAATTTGTGCATAGGTGGGTAATAAGCCGATACACACGGTTGAAAGTCCCATGGTCAGCAAAGCTGCAACCAAGGTCGCCTTTCGGCCGATACGATCACCTAAATGTCCAAAGAGTGCGGCGCCAATCGGGCGTGCAATAAAGGCAATCGCGAAGGTCGCCAAAGACTGAATGGTTGCAGTCATTGGATCGGTACTTGCTGGAAAGAACAGGTACGGAAAAATAATGACAGCTGCAGTGGCATAAATATAAAAATCGAAGAATTCGATAGTTGTACCTACCAGACTGGCTGTAAGTACGCGGAATTTTGAGTTTACAGGCTGCTGTTCAGCAACAGCAGTATTTAATGACGCCATGGTAGACCTTACACTTAAAAAATAGTCGAACTGAGTTTTAAAAGCGTCATCTTTTTAAAAAAGGCGTAATTTTTTAAAAAAATACGAATGTTCCTCGGGCAGACTGCGGAATTAGGGTTACTAAAAAATGTAGTGTGCGCGGGTTATATCACGTAAAGATAGATGGACAGGAAATGTGATCCTGCACCAATCAATACAAAAATATGCCAGATAGCGTGCGTATATCTTACCTTTTTTAGCGCATAAAACAATGCACCGATGGTATAGGAAAGTCCACCAATGATTAAAAAAGTCAAAGCAGGTTTAGATAAAAAGCGTTGCATATCATCCATTACCAGCACAGCCAGCCATCCCATGAGCAGATAAGCAATCAGTGAAATTTTTTCAAAGCGATGAATGAAAACTAACTTGAATAGTGTACCAATGATTGCAATCACCCAAAGTGCAATGAGTAGGTAATGGGCTTTTTGTGTGGGCAGTGCAATAGACAAAAATGGAGTGTAGGTGCCCGCAATCAGATAATAAATGGCAGTGTGATCTAATTTTTTATACCAGCCGCGACGCTCTGGAGATTCGGCAAAATGATACAAGCTTGATGCGGCAAATAATAAAAATAGGCTCAAAGCATAGACCCACAGCCCGATCCACTGCGCTGTTTCTAAGTAAGATCCTTTGATAATCAATAAAATACCCGCTATGAGTGCAAGACCTGCACCAATAGCATGGCTAATAAAGTTGATTTTTTCTTCAACTGGATCGTAGTTTACAACAGGGCGAGCGCTCATAAGTCATGTGCATTTTTATAAAATATACAACTGTATCGTAATTCAAATTTGCATTTAGCGTAAGACGCTTTAAAATTTAATCGCAATTCTTTTTTTGGTTTCTATTATGACCGTTTCGGTATCGTCCTCTGCACAAGAGCAGCAATTCCTTCAAGCCTTTCAGCAAGCGCTTGAATCTCAAAGTTTTGATCGGATGATTCTGAGTCAATATCAGGGTGAACTTGAGCAACTCGAGAAGATGACTTTTCGAGTCGTCATGTTACAAGGACAGCCTGTATTGAGCTGTTTATATCGCCATAAAACCCAAGATGTCACCAAAAATTATTCATTAGACACAGCACTTGATACGGTAACTGCACTTTTGGCGCAGTGTAAACAAGCCAATCTGCTGACAACTGAACAAGAGTTGCAACTGAAGAAGAACAAGAAGAAAGCTATGCTGACGCAAAGTAAAAATAAAACGGTAACCAAAGCTGTTGAGCAGCAAGGTCATGACCGTGTCAAACAGCGTTTTGTAGATCAAGACAGTTATTTCTTACAGCCGCTTGGTATTACCGATGCAAAAGCGCACATCATTCCCAGTATGGCGCGTAAGTGGAAGCAGATTAATAAGTTTGTCGAAATTTTCTCAGGGGCATTAAGTCATATTCAACTGCCTGAACAACTGCGCGTGGTCGATTTTGGCTCAGGAAAGGGCTACTTAACCTTCGCTTTGTATGATTATTTGCTGAAGCAAGATATCAATCCTTTTGTGACTGGGGTTGAGCTAAACAGCAAGATGGTACAATTCTGTCAGGAGGTTGCGAACAAGTCAGATTTTCAGCAACTTGATTTTTTTCAGGGTGATGTTCGGACGTACCAACCTGAACGTCTCGATGTGATGATTGCGCTGCATGCGTGCGATGTCGCGACTGACTTTGCGATCCATACGGGTATTCGTTTAAATGCTGAAATGATCATGTGCGCGCCGTGTTGTCATAAAGAATTACGCCCACAGCTGAAAGCTCCGCTCGTGTTACAACCGATGTTGCAGTTTGGCATTCATGCGGGACAGCAAGCTGAAATGCTGACGGATACTATTCGTGCCTTATTACTCAAAGCCTATGGCTATGAAACCAAAGTGTTTGAGTTTGTAGCACTTGAGCATACCAGCAAGAACAAAATGATTTTGGCAACCAAGCGTAAGGACTATCAAGCGCCCGATGTTGCTGTCTTGGCACAAATTCAAGCCTTGAAAGAGATGTATGGTATTCAAAAGCACTCACTGGAATTGCTGTTGAATGATCAATGGGATCAGCAAGATGTAGGCTGTAAATGCTGATCTGAACATCACCTTTTAGTGCAATGACTAATACAGAGATGATTTATAGGGAAATGAAAATGCCGAGCTTGAGAATTACACACGGAACATGGGAAGAGTTGCAACATGCTGCGAAAATGATTCGTGAGCAGGTCTTTATTCAAGAGCAAAACATTGCTGCTGAAGATGAATGGGATGAGCAAGATGAAATCGCAGTTCATTTTGTGGTCTTTGAACAAGATCAAGCCATCGCCACCGCACGACTTTTGCAAAATCATAGTATTGGTCGTGTTGCAGTTTTAACGTCACATCGTGGTTTGGGCGTAGGCAAAGTTCTGATGCAGGCGGTGATAGCATATGCGCAACAGCAACAGCGTCCATTTTTAGTCTTATCCTCTCAAGTGCATGCGCAAGCGTTTTATCAGGCTTTGGGCTTTATGCAAGAGGGTGAGGAGTATTTGGATTGTGGCATTCCGCATATCCATATGCGTTTATCATCCATAAAAAAGCCCTGATCTTTCAGGGCTTTTTTATTAGGGTCTGTTGAGAATTACCGAGAGTTAATTAAACTCGCGCACAGTTGAATCATGGCTTCAAAACTCGTATCTGTTTTACAACTACGCATCGCTATACGTTTAAATTCTTTTAACTTACAGAAATA
>NZ_MVON01000043.1:0-19927 GCF_002018925.1 Acinetobacter sp. MF4642 | reverse complement strand
CTGGGTATATTGGTTCAATAAAAAGCGTGTACACAGTGCACTGGGTTATGTATCGCCTTTTGAGTTTGAAGCAATGTACTATGATAAGATTAACCCGTTAGGTCAGGTGGCCTAACTTAAATAAAAAAGTCTCCGACAAACCCGGTACGGTTCATGCCTTGTGCTGGGGATTTACTTGAAATAAGCGGGTGGAAAATAAATTATGGAAATGTAATTTACTTTCTGTGAATTTGAGAATCATAGTCTTTAATGACTAAATATAAATATTTGAAAAATATAAAATGATGAATAAAGCTTGATTTAAAGTTAAGTTAAGTTTAAATCATTATGCAGTTCATTATGAAAGGATGAATTAAAATATGAATGATTTAGGTCGAACATTTCTAATTTATGGTGCAAGTAGAGGCTTAGGCAAAGCGATTGTAAACTTAGTGCCTGAAGCTCAGGATAAAGTTTATGGCGTTTCTCGTACTATTCCTAAAAATAATGATCAATTGAAGTGGATTTGTGCGGATTTATCTGCTCCTGAAGATGCAGTAGAGAAGGTAAAAGAAGCAGTCAAAGATGAGAAAATAGATGTTCTAATTTATAATGTTGGAATTTGGGAAAATAATGCTTTTATAGAGCATTATAACTTTAAAGAGGTTTCATCTGCTGAGTTAAATACCATTCTAAATACAAGTATTAATACTTGTATTCAGTCTCTTCAGTCCTTGATAGAAAATTTAAAGTTATCGGATAACGCTAAAGTCATATTGATCGGTTCTACATGGGGTGTGGACAATCATAATGGCAAAGAGTTAGTCTTTTCTGCAACGAAATATGCTTTGCGTGGAATTGCTCAATCATTGCGGGAGATTTTGCGTAATGACCTGATTGGGGTGAGTGTTTTAAATCTAGGGTATTTGGCGACAGAATATGAAGCAGATGTTCCAACCGCAACTGTATTGGCAGAGACCAATCATGCTTTAATTCCTTTATCAGATGTCATTCTAGCCATAAAATTTATCATCTCTACCAGTATGCATCTTATGTTAAAGAAATCCTCATGCCTGCAATGAAAGATGAAAATATTTAAATCAAGATGTTTCGCTGTAATTTTACATGGACGTATTTATCGGATAGTTTTATTTTTCGATACCATATTCGATTTAGGTGAAGCTGCTTTGGTGTGAAAACTCATCCATCAATATATACGTTCCTGCAGCTCTTTGGTATTGGTCAATTAACGGCACTAATCTTTTAAAATGCTCTGTTTCACAATGTGCATCTAGTGCTGCGCGATCATGCCATTCTTCAATAAATATAAAATGCCCAGCATCTTTCTGATCAATAAATAGGTCGTAGGATATACATCTTGGTTCAGCTTTTGTTTTTTCTAAAAGTTCGCGATATAAAGGCATGACTCTATCAATATGTTCTAGTTTAATAAAATCCTGAGCAATGACTTTGAGCATAAATTGTTTATCCTAAATTTAATTCGGTTTCTTATGCAAAATTATATGTGCTGAATTAATTGAGTATACAGAGCTCTACTATAAAATTAATCAAGCTCAAAACAATCTTTAGTCTTAATTCATTATAAAAGTGGGCAGTAAAAATATTGACCTTGGACTAACTCCATAGTTTTAAATCAAAATGACTATACTGGAGAGCTGAGTATGCAAAGGCTATTAGAACAGACACCGATTTTAGATTATCACCATCCATCAATTCATAATTTGATTGAACAACGCAAATGGAGAGATCTTGATGAAGTTAATAAGGTGAGGAATATTTATAACTTTGTTCGTGATGAAGTTCAATTTGGCTATAACACGGGAGATACGATACAGGCATCTCAAGTCCTAAGGGACGGTTATGGTCAGTGTAATACCAAAGCAACGTTATTGATGGCGTTACTTCGAGCGGTGGGTGCAGCCACTCGGATACATGGGTTTACCATCGATAAAGCCTTATAAAAAGGCGCAATCAAAGGCATTTGGTATAAGTTATCGGTCAAGAATATTTTACATAGTTGGGTCGAAGTTCATGTGAATGGACAATGGTATATTCAGGAGGGTGTAATTCTTGATCGACTCTATCTAGAAAAATTACAAAGTATAAATAAGCATCAAACAACAACCTTTTGTGGTTTTGAGGTATTTACCTAGAACTTTGAAAATCCACCTATTGATTGGAATTTGAATGATACTTTTATCCAAGACAAGGGGATTAACCAAGATTTTGGTTTATTTGATAGCCCAGATGATTTTTATAATATGTATCAACAAGAACTTAGTCCGATACAGCATATGGCTTTTAAGTATGTAGTCAGACACTTAATGAATCAAAACGTCAATAAAATTAGAAATATACAAAAAGCCTCTTTATGAGGCTTTTTGTTCGGCCATCGGAATAGCTTAACTTATGATTAAAGTTAAAGTATGACTGACTATGATAAGCATTACTCTAAAGTGATTTTGCTCCATGACTCATATAGTTTAACTGCGGAAGAAAAATCGCTGTCTGCTTCAGATAAATCACTGGCAGTTTGAATTAAACTTTGAGCCAGTCCAATCACAGGCGCGGATAGTTTTGCTTCGCGGACTAAATCCACGGCAATGCCCGTATCTTTTGCTAATAGAGGGAGTGCAAAAGTAAGCGGGAAGCTGCGGTTGAGAATGCGCTGTGGTAAAACAGTTTCAGTTACGCCACTTTTACCACTCGACGCATTAATGCAATCTAATGCTTCGTTTAAATTTACGCCATGGGCTTTTAGGGTGGTAAACCCTTCGGCAACAGCACAGAGGTTCACAGCCAAAAGCATATTGTTTACGGCTTTAACTGCAAAACCAGCACCTGATTCGCCCACGTGTTTAATCAGTTTACCAAACGCTTGAATCGCAGGTAGTGCGCGTTCAAAAGCTGCGGCATCACCACCGATCATAACCGTAAGGGTTGCATTATCCGCACCAATAGTTTGACCACTCACAGGTGCATCTAAAAAGTCCACACCGTGTTGTTTAAGCTGTTCAGCTACTTTTTTTGCAGAAGAGGGTACACCGCTGGTGCAATCGACCCAAATACTGCCTGCTTTAAGCTCAACTTGTGCAAGTAAGTCTTCAATATCTTGACTGGTTGGAAGACAAGAGAAGACTACATCGGCCTGAACTGCTTGCGCAAGTTCCACCGCCTGCGTGCCATAGGCTTCTGCATGTTGTTTTGCTTTATCAAAATTGCGATTCCATACCCACACGTGTTCAAAGTGTTTAGGTAAGTGTGATGCCATGCGATAACCCATGGCGCCTAGACCGATAAATGCAACTGACTGAATCATGTCAAACCTTAGTATTTAAATTTTACTTGAACGTTCACTTAACCACTGAGCCAGTTGTGGCCAAAATTCATCGGCACTACGTTTACTCGACATCAGTCCTAAATGTCCCCCTGGGATAAGAGTAAACGTGACATCGGTGCTACTTGTCAATTGGGTTAATGGCTGAGCTGCCTCTGCTGTAACAAGTTGGTCTGTTGTGCCCGCAGCCACAAGCAATGAGCACTGTATATTTTTTAAAGCTATGCTTTTCTCATTTAATGTGATTAGTCCAGTTTTGAGTGGATTACGCAGCCAAACATTAAAAAGCATGTCTTGATTGATGCCTCCGGGATAATCAATCATACGATTGAGAAAACCGCCAATGGTGGCATGCTCATACAAGGCTTCATGGTCATCTAAATTAAGCAGTAGGTTTTTATGACTTTGAAACCAACCGATAGGATCAATGATTTTAAAACCAAAAGTATTTAATCTCCCAGTGGTATGAAGCAGGCGCTTTGGTATTTTGCCCTGATAAATTTGCTGTTGTATTGCTTTGCTTTTTGAAATGATTCGATTGAGATATGCAAAGAACTGTCCATTTCGCCCAGATTTATAACTGTCAATTGGGCTCCCTAAAACCATTAAATTTTTCACAAAATTGGGTTGATGTAGGGCGGTATACAAGGTCACGAAAATGCCAGCCATACTCCAACCATGCAGAGAAATTTGCTCGCTATCACTATGTTTTAAAATGCTTTGTATACAGAGTGGAATATAATGATCAATAAACGTCAGAAAGTTAAAATGACGGTTATGAATATTTAATTTCCCCCAATCAATCACATATACGGCAAAGCCTTGCTGTTGGAAGTACTTCACCAGTGAGCGATAAGGGTAAAGGTCGTAAATAGACATATTGATGGCTAGCGGGACCACAAAAACCAATGGTTCTTTATACTTACGCACTTCAGGTGCGTAATAGCGAATTTGGGTCAGATCAAATGTTTCAATCACTTCATAAGGTGTGCTTTGTGACAAAATGAGTGACTTTCCATTAAAAATGCGCGTAGAAAGATTCTTTAATTTATTTTGATGCGTTGAAATTTTAGTTTTTAAAGCGTGCATATAGGTCTTAGATCTCAAATAAGCAGAAAGTTTGATCGAAGTCTAATCAATATTCGCGTATTTTACCTTGACCTTAAATAGCCTAGACGCTCAAAATGTTGGCAATTCTTTACAAAGGCAGTCTGTCGACTGAACCAGAGCCATGAGCCTACAAGACGAATTTGAATACCAATTAGATACCTTAGCCATTCGTACTGGGCATACGCGTAGTTTCGAGGGAGAACATGGCGAACCTATCTTTCTAACTTCATCATTTGTCTATGAAAATGCAGCAGAGGCCGCAGCAAAATTTTCAGGTCAAGAGCCAGGGAACATCTACTCGCGTTTTACCAACCCAACTGTTGCAATGTTTGAAAAACGCCTTGCAGCTTTAGAAGGTGCAGAGCGGGCAGTGGCAACCAGTTCAGGTATGGCCGCAATTATGGCCGTGGCAATGTCATTTTTAAAACTGGGCGATCATGTGATTTGTTCACGTGCGGTATTTGGTTCGACCGTATCTTTGTTTGAAAAATATGTGGCTAAGTTTGGTGTAACTGTCGACTTTGTCGATTTAACAGATTTAGATGCATGGAAAAATGCCGTTAAGCCTGAAACTAAATTGCTCTTTGTTGAGTCTCCGTCGAATCCTTTGGCTGAAGTGGCAGACATTCAAGCACTTGCTGATATCGCACATGCCAATGGCGCACTTTTAGCGATTGATAATAGTTTCTGCACACCAGTATTACAGCGTCCAATTGAGTTTGGTGCGGACTTGGTGATTTATTCAGCGACGAAGTATTTGGATGGTCAAGGTCGTGCTCTTGGTGGTGCAGTAGTGGGTAGTCATAAACTACTCGAAGAAGTATTTGGTTATGTGCGTACTACAGGGCCTTCAATGAGTCCTTTCAATGCATGGGTATTTTTAAAAGGCTTAGAGACTTTACGTTTACGTATGCGTGAGCACTCAGCAAGTGCGCAAAAGCTGGCAGAATTCTTAAATACACACCCGAAAGTCGAAAAAGTGTATTACGCAGGTTTACCAGAGCATATTGGGCATGAACTTGCAGCGACGCAACAAACAGGCTTTGGTGGGATCGTTTCTTTTGAAGTGAAAGGCGAGCGCGAAGGGGCTTGGACTGTTATTGACAATACTCAGTTTATTTCAATTACAGGCAACTTGGGCGATGCCAAATCGACCATTACCCATCCTGCAACGACTACCCATGGCAAACTTTCACCAGAAGCGAAACAAGCCGCAGGAATTCGTGAAGGTTTAATTCGTGTTTCTGTTGGTTTAGAAGATATTGATGATATTATTCGCGATATCACACGTGGTTTAGACTTAATCTAATTTTTTAATTTTATGTTCGGAGATTTTAATGAACATTAATATGTTAATGCAGCAAGCTCAACGCATGCAAAAAGACATGGAAAGCAACATTAAAAAAGCTAAAGAAGAGCTTGCGCAAACTGAAGTGCATGCTGAAGCTGGTGGTGGTTTGGTTAAAGTGACGATGACTTGCCGCAATGTGGTAAAACGTATCGAAATCAATCCTGAATTATTGCAAGATGATGCAGACATGATTGAAGACTTAATTGCTGCGGCAATGAATGATGCTGCACGTCAAGCAGAAGCAATCACTGAAGAGCGTATGAAAGCTGCGAACTCAGGTGCAGGCTTACCACCGGGTCTTGCTGGTTTATTCTAATTAAGGAATACGTATAGTGTTTAGCGATCGTTTTGATCAATTGGTACAAGCCTTACGTATTTTGCCAAGTGTTGGGCCGAAATCGGCTCAGCGCATGGCGCTTCATCTGATTATGAAAAATCGTGAAGGGGCTGTGGGTCTTGCACATGCTTTAAACGAAGCCACTAGCTATATTCACGAATGCAGTTTGTGTCACTCACTGACTGAAAACGAAGTTTGTGATATTTGCGTCTCGCATGAACGTGACGATCAACTACTTTGTGTGGTTGAGTCTCCCGCAGATGTGATGGCGATTGAGCAAAGTGGCAGTTTCCGTGGTAAGTACCATGTATTGGGTGGGCATTTATCTCCACTTGATGGTATTGGGCCTGAAGAGATCGGCATTCCTTATCTAATCCAGCGTTTAGGCGATGGTAAAGTAACAGAAGTGATTTTGGCGACCAATGCAACGGTAGAAGGTCAGGCCACAGCGCATTATTTGGTTGAGGCAACGAAACATTTACCGATCCAAATGACGCGTATTGCACAAGGCGTACCACAGGGTGGTGAACTTGAATATGTCGATAGCCATACCTTAAGCCAAGCTGTACATAATAGAATGCGAATGAAATAAGTATTTCGATACTTGTTTCATTTTTTAGTTGAGCTACAAGATTGAAATCTTGAGTAAGATAAAAAAAATATTAATTTGAATCTAGTTGTATAAAAAAATCACAAAAAACGGCAAATAATTAAAAAACCCTTAGAAATCTTGATAGCTAAATGATCTTATTCAGGTAAGATAGCCCAAAGAGCATCTAGCATTAGACGCAGTAGGATATGTTTCAGTTTATTCAGCAGCAACAAGACTTAACACCAGTCTTAGAAAAAATGGATCGTAACGAAGTCTATGGACTCGATACAGAATTCATCAAAGTCGATACCTTATGGCCAAAGTTAGGTGTATTTCAAATCAATGTCGAAAACAATGTCTATTTACTCGATGGTATGACACTCGATTTAACTGAATTTTGGAATAAACTTTTTCGCGCACAACAAAATGTCTTTCATGCATGTAGTGAAGATATCGACCTGATTTATCACTATGCACAGCATAAAACCTTAAACAATGTATTTGATACCCAAGTGGGCATGTCATTTTTAGGACATGGTCTACAAGTCAGCTATCAAAATGCCCTGAAACAAATGTTGGATGTCGATATCGACAAAGGGGAAACGCGCTCAAACTGGTTGGCGCGTCCATTGAGCCCTGCACAATTGAGCTATGCGGCAAACGATGTGCTGTACTTGATGAATCTCTCAGAAAAAGTTAAACAAGAACTAGATTCAAAGTCACTCCTAAACTTTGCTCTTGAAGACTGTCAGCATCTGACGCAAGAAATCGCGACAGAAACGCCTTTGCATTTGCTCTATCAAGATATTGGTAACTATCGACATTCACGTCGTCAGTTAATGCAGTTACAGCAGTTGGCAGTGTGGCGTGAACAGATGGTAAAAGCGCTTAATACGCCACGTAGTTTTATTCTGAAAAACTCAAGCATGATTGATTTGGTTGAGAAAAATCCAAAAAATGCTTTTCAGTTATCGGGTGTAAAAGACATACGTCAAAACGTTGTCCGCGAGCACGGCAAAACCATTTTAGATTTGGTGAAGTTCTTGCCTGAGCAAACGGATTGGCCGCTACGCATGGCACGTCCCATCCGTCATTCTTCAAAAGATGTGGGGGAGAAGATTGATCACTTAATTCAAAATGTGGTCAATGAAACCAGCATTCCTAAAGAAGTGTTGATGCGCAAAAAGTGGATGAACGCACTGCATCAACATGTGGTTTTTCATAATGATGAGCAAGACTTGCCTGATTATTTATTAGGTTGGCGTTATGATTTGTTAACCCAACCTTTAATTCAACTCCTACGCCGTGATGAAAGCTATCTTTCGACGCAAATGAAAGTCATGGATTAATAATTAGTCAATTGGTCTGAAGTTTGAATATTTATACAAAATCACGACTGATGCGTTAATCATGACTAATGTCAGCTGCTTTTATTTGATGTATCCTGTGGCTTGAGTTATTTGAGTGCTGTTTTAGATATGCAATGTTCTATTTATAAATCAAGCAAAAAAGATGAAATGTATCTTTATATTGCTTGTCCAACTGAAGCCGATCAAGCCGCTGAAGATTTTAGCCCATTGAATGTTTTACCTGAAGCTGTTCGTGTTGCATTTGGTCGAGCGACTTTTGTGATGTCATTAGAGCTGAGTGAAGCGCGTAAATTGGCCCGTGTAAATGTATTGCATGTCATGGATTCGATTCAAACTCAAGGCTTCTTTCTACAAATGCCGCCAGAAGGATTAATCAATCCGAACGCTGCGGCACCAGAAGGCCTTCGTGGCGCATAAAGCATAATTCAGGAGTTGCACCGTGGATAGTTTTCTTTCAATGCTCGATTCAATTCCTGAAGACAGTATTGCTGTCACAGTTTACCTTTTGGGCAGTTTGCTGATTTTGTGGTGTTGGTATTCCATTGCCACACGCCTGCCGAAGCTGTTGGGTGGCATCACATGGATGATGATCTTTGCCATTTTATTGACGCCAACGGTTTCCGAAGGTCCAAACTCATCGATTGCACCGGCTATTTTTGGCTTGCTTTTCGGTGTGTTAACGAAAGAATCAGCACTCATTTGGTCAAATTTGTCACTGATTCTCTTTGTCATGGGTGTGGGGCTTGTGATCGGTTTCTTTTGGTCAAAATATGTGGCTAATAAAACCAAAGCAGTTGTTAGTAACAATCATTCACCGTTGTAATTAATAAAAATAAGGTTTAATCATGTCTGTTGAAACACAACAATTTACGGGTACAGATCAGTACATCGCTACCGATAGTTTAAAACTTGCTGTAAAAGCTGCACGTAGCTTACAAAAGCCTTTATTGGTCAAAGGTGAGCCAGGTACGGGTAAAACTTTACTGGCTGAACAAGTGGCTGAAAGCTTAGGCTTAAAATTATTGACTTGGCACATTAAGTCAACCACAAAAGCCCAGCAAGGTTTATATGAGTATGATGCGGTTTCACGTCTACGTGACAGCCAACTGGGTGACGACCGTGTATATGACATTAAAAACTATATTAAACCGGGTAAATTGTGGGAAGCGTTCACCAGTGAAGAACGTTGTGTTTTATTGATTGATGAAATTGATAAGGCGGACATTGAGTTTCCAAACGACTTGTTGCATGAATTGGATAAGATGTCTTTCTATGTATATGAGACGGGCGAAACCATTACTGCATCACAACGTCCTATTGTGATTATTACTTCAAATAATGAAAAAGAACTTCCAGATGCATTCTTGCGTCGTTGTTTCTTCCATTATATTGAATTTCCAGACGACGCAACCATGCGTGAAATTATTGATGTTCATTTCCCGCAAATTTCAACGGCATTGGTCAATGAAGCATTACAAGTTTTCTTCAAATTACGTCAAGTTCCGGGTCTAAAAAAACCGCCATCAACTTCTGAATTGATTGACTGGTTAAGCTTGCTGATGGCTGATGATATGCCAGAAGATGTACTGCGCAATCATGATAAGTCTAAAGCCATTCCACCTTTATATGGTGCACTCATTAAAAACGAACAAGATGTACAGTTGCTTGAACGTTTAGCCTTCATGTCACGTCGCTAAAGGAGAAACACGCATGTTTGTGCGCTTGTTTTATACCTTACGCAAATACGGTGTTCCTGTCTCGACGCGTGAACTGATCGATCTGAATGAAGCTGTTGCTTCAGGTTTGGTCTTTGCCGATCAAGAAGAGTTCTATCAACTCGCCAAAACTATTATGGTGAAAGATGAACGCTTCTTTGACAAATTTGACCGAGGGATGAAAGACTATTTTGATGGGATTTCAACTTTTGATTTGGATGATTTACTCAATAAAGTTCAAAAGTTACCGAAAGACTGGTTCGATTTAGAACTCTTAGAAAAGCATCTAACTCCTGAGCAGCGTGAAGAATTAAAGAAAGCAGGTTCATTAGAAGAACTCATGAAAATGCTGGAAGAACGTTTACGCGAGCAGCATAAGAAGCATCAGGGTGGAAACAAGATGATCGGCACTGGAGGAACTTCTCCATTTGGTGCTTATGGTGATCATCCTGAAGGGGTGCGTATTGGTGGGCCGGGACGTAAACGTTCTGCTGTAAAAGTTTGGGAACAACGTAAATATCAGAATTTGGATGATGATCAAATTCTCGGGACGCGCCAAATGCAAATGGCATTGCGTCGTTTGCGTAAGTTTGCCAGACAAGGTGCGGCTGAAGAGTTAGACATCGACGGTACAATTCGTGAAACAGCGAAGCAAGGCATACTTGATGTGCAGCTCGTGCCTGAGCGTCGTAATCGCATTAAGGTGCTGATGTTGTTTGATGTGGGTGGATCGATGGATTCCCATATTGCGCAATGCGAAAAACTTTTTAGTGCGGCGAAAACTGAGTTTAAAACCTTAGAGTATTTCTATTTCCATAACTGTTTATATGACTATGTTTGGAAGGACAATGTACGTCGCTCAAGCACCCGTATGAATACGTGGGATTTATTCAATACCTATGGACGCGACTATCGTGTAATTGTGGTTGGGGATGCTTCTATGGCACCTTATGAACTCAATTCTGTGGGTGGTTCGGTTGAATATATGAATGATGAAGCAGGCAGTGTTTGGCTGCAGCGTTTACGCAATCATTTTGAAAAAACAGCATGGTTGAACCCAGAAGAAGATCGTTATTGGCATTACACCCATACGATTGGTTTGATTAAGCAAATTTTTGAAGACCATATGTACCCAATGACCCTCAAAGGCGTTGAGGATATGACTAAGTATTTAGCACGATAAAGCTGGAAAGAAAGCACATTTTAAGAATAAGGATCATAAAAAATGGATCATCAAATTAATGGTATTGCTTTGCCTAATGAAGCGGGCTTTTTTGGGAACTATGGTGGTCAGTTTATCCCACCTCACTTAAAAGCGGCAATGGATGACATTAAAGTCGCTTACGAGCAAATTCGTGTAACAGAAGAATTTCAAACTGAACTTGCTGAACTGTTTGCACACTATGTTGGTCGTCCAAGTCCGTTGTTTTATGCAAAACGGTTATCTGAACAGTTGGGCGGGGCAAAGATCTATCTAAAGCGTGAAGACTTAAACCACACAGGCGCACATAAAATTAATCACTGTTTGGGTGAAGCGCTGCTTGCAAAATATATGGGTAAAACCAAAGTTATTGCAGAAACCGGTGCAGGGCAGCATGGCGTAGCATTGGCAACCGCCTGTGCTTTGGTCGGGATTCCGTGTGAAATTCATATGGGGCAGGTGGATATTGAAAAAGAACATCCCAATGTCGTCAAAATGAAAATCCTTGGAGCAACACTCATTTCAGTGACACGTGGTACTGCAACATTGAAAGATGCTGTGGACAGTGCTTTTGAAGAGTATTTAAAAGATCCAACCAATTATATCTATGCTATTGGTTCGGTTGTTGGGCCACATCCATTTCCAATGATGGTGCGCGACTTCCAGTCGATTATTGGTAAAGAAATTAAAGAACAAACCTATGAGCGCTTTGGTGCGAACCCAGATTATGTGGTTGCATGTGTGGGTGGTGGTTCAAATGCTATGGGTGCTTTCACCGCATTTTTAAACGATGCAGATGTGAAACTAATTGGTGTAGAGCCTGCTGGTCATGGTCTTGATACCGACATGCACTCGGCAACCTTAACTTTAGGTAAACCAAGTCAAATTCATGGTATGGCGTGTTATGTACTTGAAAATGATCAAGGTGAACCGTTACCAGTACATTCGATTGCTTCAGGTCTAGATTATCCTGGCGTCGGGCCTCAGCACAGTCTGCTGAAAGATTTAGGTCGTGTTGAATACACTACAGCGACTGATCAAGAGTGCTTGGATGCGTTTATGCGGTTGTCGCGAGTTGAAGGAATTGTACCTGCGCTTGAAAGTTCACATGCCGTGGCGTGGGTGCTTCGTGAAGCTCCAAAGTTGGCCAAAGATATTAAAATTGTGGTGAATGTATCTGGTCGTGGCGACAAAGATGCAGACTATGTCGCTGCAAAATTAGGTCTGAACTAAGTTTTAAGCCTTTCATAGTTATATAAAAATCCCTGCTTAGTGCAGGGATTTTTATATGGTTTCAACTTTATTTTTTATCATTAGTAGCCAATGCTGAGTATACGTTCATTATTGAACACCTCACCATTAAAACTTAACCTGAAATATACTGTTGTAGTTGCTCAATCAGTTTCTTTTGATCATCCATTGCCGCTTTCACCAAGTCACCAATAGAAATGAGTCCCAATAATTTATCTTGTTCAACCACGGGCAAGTGACGTAGATGGCGATCTGTCATAAGGTCTAAACATTCTTCAACCGTAACTGCTGTTGTGACCGTCAGTACTTTTGCTGTCATAATTTCATTGACTGTGGTTTGCTTTGAAGTACGTTCCATCAACATGACTTTGCGCATGTAGTCACGTTCGGACAATATACCTACAACGCGTTCTTCTTGTGTGACCACAAGTGCACCAATGCCTTTATCTGCCATAAGTGAAATTGCTTCAAAAACGGTGGCTTCAGGGCTGATGGTGTAGATTGCTTGATGTGCTTTATCTTTTAATACTTGAGCAACATTGGTCATAGGGCATATCCTTGGTTGTGGTTATTGTTTTATATTTAAATTAGCGCGATTTAAAAAAAAAGCAAATACTTTACAGTCAGAGCTCTCAATAAAATAATAAGTTAATTACGTCTTATTGTTCTTAATGAGCCTTAAGCTGGCGACAGAATACGGTCATTGAAGAAAAAGTGACGCATTTGAGACGTGCTGAGCTTCATACGCTTTGTGCCATTACATAGCGCAGGGGTGACTTTTAAGCGTGACAGAGTAGGCAGTAATGCGCTTTGGAAATCTTGTGGCGTGATTTTTTTAGGAATATAGTTTGGCCAGTGCAATTGAGCATATTGATGTGCGTGTAAACCATTGAGCCAAAAAGGGAAAACATAGTCATCATGATCTGAGGTCATCGCCCAGCCTTGCTGTTCAGTGTTGTAAAGCCCCCAAAGAATACCGCAGTACATCATGCCTCTTAGAATATTGATTTTTAAATATAAATGATTTGAAATCGGTTGGAGTTTTAAAATTTTGTACATAGCGTTATGTCAGTAAGGAACATGACGCTATTTTAAATAATTAAGATGAAAGTTCAGTGTAAGCTTTGCATAACTATGTAAATAAATATGTCATATCAAAATGTTAGCCTCAAAAAAAACGCCACCTAGGTGACGTTTTATTATGCTTTCATGGTGGCAAGCTGTTGCCAGTATTGTGCTTTCAGCGAGTCACGTTCTACGCGGAAACCTTGATAATAAAGTTCTGCCAAAAACAGTGCTGCTTTACCGTGGCCAGCGCGTGCAACGCTTTCTAACTGTTGTACTGCTTCTACGAAGTTCATTTGTGATTGAATGGTGTTTACTGCATCCGCATACGCATGTTCTAAGTCATGATGAGAGATTTGTTGAATCATATTAAGCTCCTTATTCTAATTATGATCACTTAAAGGTAATTTTACCTTTAGATATAAATATCACGCTAATGTTAAATATTTATTACAAATTGCTGGAATTGTCAAATATATTGTCGAGTATTCTTCATCTTATTTTGTTTACATGATTAAACAATGAACAATCAAAAGATTAAATATGATAATAAAACAGGAAACTGTATTTTATAAGGAGAATAACATGACAAATACATTAGACGGTTTTGATTTTGATATGCCTCCAACTGTTTCTCAAATTGTAGCGTTGGCGCAATATCACCGAACGCTATTAGATGAAGCAGTTTTCCATCAAGAAATTCATCTTGGGGATTTTTGTTTGGCACAACGTAAACGAGTTTATGATTTCACACGTCAGCTTGATGAAAATCAACGGGCTGATTTTTATGAAACATACAATGGGGAGCTAAGACGTATTGCCGATGACGATCCTGCACACCCTGCAGATGCAGAAAATGGTGTTGGGGCTTTCGCCATTATGATTGCATTGGGGGTAATTGCCTTGGTGCTCTATTTTGCAGTTATTCGTAGCATTGTTGGTTAGACTTTTGCTTTACAAACAATCTGACTTGCTGAAATTATGTCCTCTTTAGCATTAATGGGGGGCATTTTTCAGCATTTCAACTTGTGATTATGCAATTCGCTACTTACACTAGTTTCACTAGAGGTAGGTTATGCACATTGCGATCCAAAAAATTCTTAAATTAAAATCACAGATTACGCTTGTACAAATTTATAATGGTCTGATGGCATTGATCATTATGCTTATTGTCATTTTATCGAGTATTGCCTTATCTCGACCCATTTCTCCAAGCCAATTTGAAAATGTAAGTCGCTTATCTCATCAAGCGACTTTCCCAGAAACACAAGAGATGGCACAAGATCTGGTTTTGGAAAACCAGATTTCCTATATTGATTACTTTAGATTAATGCAGGCTCATCAGTTTGAACAGAATCGGGCGAAGCAGCTTCCGGCATTGGCTCCGGAGGTTCAATAATCGCAGGAATTTGATCAGGATGCGGTATGCTTTGCTTAATGTTCGGATCAAGATTCAATTCTAAAATATGTCGAAGTTGCTCTTTATCTAAGGCGTTACTGACAATCACAAGGGTAAGACTCTCAGGGTGAATATGTTTACGTATCGCATTTTGAACATCTAAAGGCGTGATTGTAGCTAAACGTTTTGGGTAGTCTGCTAAATAATTCGCATCTTGCTGATAAAACCCTATAGAGCCGAGTTGTGCATTGATGTTTGCATTGCTGCTATAGCTGTTAGGTAGGCTGCGTAACATACCGGCTTTAGTTTCTTCTAACTGCTGTGCATCAATTGGTTGATGGACAAAGTCAACTAGGGCTTTATGCGCCACTTGTATGCTGTCCATGAGCTGATCTTGCTGGGTTGAATAACTTAGACTAAAACTTCCAGCCGCTTGACTAAATGTAAAAGCACTGTTTGCTCCATAGGTGTATCCACGTTTAACGCGTAGTTCTTTCATTAAAATGGAGCTAAATCCACCCCCACCCAACATACGGTTAGCCAGTTCGAGCGCCAAACGATCAGGATCATCCCGCGTGGTTGATAGATGTCCCATGGTGACGTGGGCTTGAGTTGAATTAAATACAATATGTTGAATATCAAAGTTGGGTTTATCTTGTGGTACAGCAAGTGGCTTTGCTTCTTTACCTTGCGGAAGGGCTGCACTTATTCGTTCAGCCAGTTTCTGCGCTTGTTTAACACTGAGTTGGCCTGTCAGTGCAATATTCATATTTTGACTAACCAGAAATTCATCTCTGAATTTTTTTAAGTGCTGAGTCGTAATTTTTTTAATACTGCCATTGGTTCCCGTAATCGGTTCCGCATAAGGGTGTGAACCGTAGAGCGCACGATAGAAACGAATGCTCATCAATCGACTCGGACTCTCTTTCAATTGCTTCTGACCTACTTGAGTATTGCTCACCATCAAACTAATACTGTTATTTTTAAAAGTAGAGTCTTTTAATACTTCAAGCATCGTACTTACCGCAGCATCTAGTTTTTTAGGGTCAGACAACGAACGCAGTCGAACCACAAACATGTCACGGTGTGCAGCTACACTAAAACGAGCCCCGACTTGTTCAAAGGCATTCGCGATTTCAACTGCATCACGTTGCGTAGTGCCTTCATCGATGAGTTGTGCCGCCATATTGGCAACGCCATATAGTCCTTTTTCTACTTCTATATCTCGTGCAGAGCCTGCATTAAAGGTAAGTTGAATATCCACCATAGGTAAGGCGGGTGACTCAACAAATAGACTTCGAACTTTGTATTTGTTCTTAAGTTCGTGTACATGTGGTGCTGTATGAAGGTCGCTGGTTTGAACCTGTTTTAAGCTTTGTAGAGAAGCAATAGACTGTAATGTACGTGGGTCATCATTGCTAATACTACTTGTACTTACATCTGCAATTACATTGGTAGTGCAAAAGGTAGACAAGGTAATAAATAACAGGTGAAAGATGGTCTTTTGATTTTTCATTATTTTGTGGCCTTCTTTTCTGGTTGAAGGTACAACGTACTTAAGTTATCTCGTACAAAAGCAGTTTGAGCAACGTGCTGAATATCTTCAGGTGTAACCGCTTCAAAATGCTGTGGAAGCTGATCCATTAGTCGATAATTCAAGCCATTCACGGCTAAGTTTCCAATCATCTTTGCTTGCCCGACTATGTCATCTTGACCATAAATTAAGTTTGCAACAAAGCGTGTGCTAATCCGTTCAAGCTCTTGTGGTTGAACAAGTTCTGTTTTGAGTCGCTCAATTTCATATTCAATGGCTTTTTGTAGCTCAGAAAGTTCCACGCCAGTGACTGGAAGTGCGGAGATACTAAATAGACTGTCTCCACGGTTATAAGGGTCATAACTGACACTCAGTGCGGTCGCTAATTTTTTGTCGCGTACAAGGCGCTGTTGTAATCGAGAGCTGATCCCGCTATCTAATAAGCTTCGAATAAGTGTGAGTGCGTAAACATCTTCTGGATTGCTTGCTGTTGCAAGTGATTTGACATTCCAAGCCATATATAAATTTGGCACCTCAACATTGGTATTTTGTTCCATGTGACGGTAGCCAATGTTCTCAAACTCAGTCACATCATTGCGTACAGGTGTTGGATGGCTTTTGATGTCGCCAAAATATTTTTGAACTTGTCTTAGGGCGGATTCTGCATTGACATCTCCCACAATCACCAAAATCGCATTGTTTGGGCTATACCATTTTTGATACCACTGTTTCACGTCATCTAGACTGATATTTTGCAAGTGTTTCATGTGCCCAATGACGGGTTGACGATAGTAACTCGTGGGATACGAAATCCATTTGAAACGTTCGAACGCGAGTGAGCGAGGGTTGTCATCGGTACGCAGGCGTCGCTCCTCCATCACCACTTTAATTTCAGGGTCAAAGTCTTGTTTTCGTAGTAAGAGATTGCGCATACGATCCGCTTCAAGCTCTAAAGCCATAGAGAAGTAAGTTTTAGGATAAAGCTGATAGTAATTGGTGTAATTGGTAAATGTTGCGGCATTTACTGTACCGCCATAGATTCGGCTTAAGCGACTGAATTCGTCATTGGGAACTTTGGATGTGCCTTTAAACATCATATGTTCCAGTACATGCGAAATACCCGTTATATTTCCAGACTCATCAGTGCTACCGACTTTGTACCAAATTTGGGTCATGACCATTGGGGAGCGGTGATCTTCACGGATAATCACCTGCAAGCCATTGCTTAAAGTGGTTTCAAAACTACTGCGGGTAAGTTCACTGCGTATTTGTGCATGAGTGGTTATAGGTAAACAAAGTAGAGTTAAACCCAGTACAACTAAACTTTTTTTATAAGAATGCGTGACTAATAAGTGATGCATATAAAATTTGGGCTCAGGTTGAAGTGAAAGCATTTCAATAAATAACCATTCTTAAGAAAAATACGAAGTAGATCAAGCGCCAGAAGTATTGATTTGTTAAGTGTTTACATAAAGTATTGTTGCTAAGCGAAAGCCTATCTTTTATGGTAGAATCCGTCTTTTTTAACGCAGTGCTTTTCAAGGATTCGGCATGCAACAGCAATCTAATGAGCAGAACAAATTTTTGATTGATGCTGATATCGGGGATGACGATGTCACACTACCAAGTTTACCTGTGGTCAATGTGCCAATCGTTGAAACAAAAGAGCAAACAGTTGTTAGTCCAGTTGTGGTTGCTGAAACAAGCGCAGAAGAAGCAGAGGCATCTGCAAAAGGTGGTTTCTTTAGCCGCATGAAAGAAGGGTTAACCAAAACCCGTAAAAACCTTGCTGATGGTATGGTCAATATTTTGATCGGTGGTAAGGAAATTGATGATGAACTGCTTGAAGAAGTTGAAGAGCAGCTTCTCGTGGCCGACATTGGCGTTGATGCAACGAAAACCATTATTACCAACTTAACTGAACGTACTGCACGTGGCGATTTAATTTACTCGCACTCACTCTATAAAGCGCTTCAGGAAGAGTTGGTGGCTTTACTAGCACCACGTGTGAAACCTTTACACATCGATCCGAACAAAACGCCTTATGTGATTTTGGTGGTGGGTGTAAACGGTGTGGGTAAAACCACAACCATTGGTAAATTGGCAAAACGCTTACAAGGTGAAGGCAAGAAAGTGATGCTTGCTGCGGGGGACACTTTCCGTGCGGCGGCGACTGAACAGCTTCAAATTTGGGGTGAACGTAATAATATTGCCGTAGTCGCACAAGGCCATGGCGCTGACAGCGCTTCTGTCATTTTCGATGCGTTTGAAAGTGCGCGTGCGAAAGGTGTTGATGTTTTGATCGCAGATACCGCAGGTCGTTTACATAATAAAGGTCATCTCATGCAAGAGTTGACTAAAGTAAAACGTGTCATGCAAAAAATCGATGCAACTGCACCGCACGAAGTTATGTTGGTGGTCGATGCAGGAACAGGTCAAAATGCGATTAATCAAGTAGAAATGTTTGATGAGGCAGTTGGCTTGACAGGTCTGACGATTACTAAACTCGATGGTACTGCGAAAGGCGGTGTACTATTTAATATTGCCAGTCGTACGCATGTTCCAATTCGCTTTATTGGTGTTGGTGAGAAAATTGACGACTTACGTCCATTCTCTGCAAAATCCTTTGTTGCTGCTTTGTTCGAAACAGAGAAATAAGATTCAACAATACTGTTTTTAAAGTGTTAGATTAGTCACATAAACTCCGCTAAATGCGGAGTTTATTTTTTGATTCAATTTGTTTATTTTAAAAACAAACATTTAGGAATCACTTAATGAATATAAGTGATTCTCCTGAGATTACACTAACGTCTAACACAATAGGCATCACTGTACATTTTGGGGAACACGGTATGGCTTTATTACATAAAATTGGACAAGTTCTAACAACGGACTTAACCAAAGACTTAAAATTTAAAAAAAATCACGAAGAAGACCTAAAACAAACCACATTTATCGATCAACTAAAAAAGCGCCGTAGTATTTATGTTTTAGGGAAGCGTGTGCATTTAAGTCAGGTGTATTTAGCTGAATTGATTCAGGAGGCCGTGCGAAGTTGTCCTTCGGCACATAATTCACAAAGTACTTGTATTGTGATTTTAATGGGCAATTCACATCATCACTTTTGGAATGTCGTAAAAGAAGTGCAGCGCAAGTTAGTCCCCGCGCATATTGTTGCTGGTGCAGAACTGAAGGTTGATCAATGCTCGGCAGGGTTTGGCACAGTTTTATTCTATGAAGATCAGCAGATCATTCAACAATTACAAAAGAAAATTCCTTTTGATGCGGCAGAATTTCCAGCTTGGTCAGAGCAAGTTTCAGGTATGGCACAATATGCTGTATGGACCTGTTTAGCAGATGCGGGTTTGGGTGCTTCATTACAACATTATAACCCGAGTATTGACGCTGACATCTCCAAGGTTTTTGAGATTCCAAAACATTGGCTGTTACGTGCGCAATTGGTCTTTGGTTCGATAGAGGAAAAAGCCGCTGAAAAAGAACATTATAAAGATGAAGAGCGTTTTATGATCTATGCATAATGAACCGTACCGACTATATCGGAGACAGTTTATTTAAGTTATGCAACACAATCTAAGGTGTTGATTTTATCATAGTACATATTTTCAAACTCAAATGGTGAAACATAGCCAATAGAACTATGTAGC
>NZ_MVON01000042.1:0-20583 GCF_002018925.1 Acinetobacter sp. MF4642 | reverse complement strand
ACTGGGGTTCAGAAAGATTTTTTGAATCGACGTATTTCATCTGCAAATTATGCATGAATATTTAAGATTCTTCGGTACAAATAATCAGCAAAAGGTAGATCATTTTTTGATTTATGAAAGAGATCTAGTATTAATATCATCGGAAGTAGGTGGTTTTGATTCTATAAAAAAATTCATGTTTATTGTGTGAAAAAGAAATTAAAGCACGAGATTATATTAAATCATGAATTCGAGTTTGTTCATAATTTATAAGCCCATAAAATTATGGATCGGCATAAGTAGAATTTTGATACTATTGTATAAACTAAGTATAAACTAAGTATAAACTAAGTATAAACTAAGTATAAACTAAGTATAAACCAAGTCTTCATTTTAAAGACCTAAAACAACTTGATACGGTTTAAACCCTTCAAGTACAGCTTCGGAAACCAACTGGATAAATGCTTCAGTTTTTCCATAAGCCATCCATTGATCTAGGGCCTCATAGTAGGCCAATCGGTTTTCAACTGTTATTACACAAGGAGGATAACCAGCTTTAATCAATTCGAGGTTCATCAATAGACGTGATGTACGGCCATTGCCATCAATGAATGGATGGATACCTACAAAATCAGCATGTACTTTGGCTGCACGTTCAATTGGATGCAGCTTATGTGCTTCACTATTATACCAGTCTACGAATTGAACCATCTTGTCATTTAATAACGTGTAATCAAGCGGGGTAGACGTCGCACCTGATATCAGGACATTTTGCTGACGATAACGTCCAGCATTATCATCATCAATATTTTTTAAGATAAGCTGATGGATATTACGAATTTGCCATTCAGAAAAAGGCTCCTCTTTCCGAATGATATCTTCAACATAGTAAATTGCATTTCTATGGTTGATCGCTTCGAAGTGTTCTCTTAATGCCTTTCCACCAACAGTAATACCTTCGAGTACTACTTTTGTTTCTAGCAGGGTGAGTGTATTGCCTTCAATTGCATTCGAATGATAGGTCCAGCGGACAATAAGATCTTCTTGTAAATTTTTAACAATTGATGGAGAAAGAGGGCGATGTTGATCTAATTTTTTCTTTAAATCATCAATAGTTTCAAACATAACCTTATCCCTGAATTTATCTTAGTCGATCATACATGAAAAAAGAAATATCAGAAATGTAGTGATATATCATTACATTTTGTATTGATTATAAAAGTAGTAATTGGATGGCTTTCAATATTCTAGACACGAGACAGCCTCATTTTGAAAACCCATTATTGTTCATTTCCCCATACGCCCATTGCATGCTGTAGATGACCAGTTTTGACATAAAGCGTTGCGCCTGATAGACCTGCCTGAAATTTAGCCGCACTATTGATGGGAAGACGGACCCATGAACCTACGGGATATATTTCAGTGCCGCAAAATAATTGACCTTTGATAATTAGCACTTCAATCCCTTGTTCTGATTTCTCTTCGAAAATCTGAGCAGGTTTTAGCTTTTCTAAATAGGTCTGTTCATGTTCCGATTGAAATAACGGGCATCTCATCCGATGTTTAGTAAGCTTCCAATTCGCTGGATCATTGGTATTAATTCGGGTGGGCTCTATCTCATGTTCGGTCATTTGCATCAGTTTCACAAAGATTAAACAACCAGCTTTACTGGAAACCTGATGAGTTGAATGATGGGGATTACGTAAATACCAGCCTGCCGGATAATCATCTTCAGCATTCTCTGTAAAAATGCCTGACAAGATAAGGACTTCTTCACCCAAAGGATGCTGATGTTCAGGAAAGGCAGATTCTGGCGCGTATTTCACAAGACTAGTTGCACGTGCTTTCTCATTGCCAATACGATCAAGCATCATTCTATCGACTTCACCTCCTGGAGATTTCACCCAATGGTAATCCTCTGGCTTGATGATGACGGGCTGTGAGAAGTCGGCATGAATAAACATAATGCTGTCCTGTAATGAAAAAACCTACGTATTTTAACGAGAATGCATAGGTTTATTTTAAAAGAAATAGCGATGAGTTATCTCACTGTTTCAGAAAAGATAAGCAGGTTAATAGCAGATATTACTCATTAAGCTATGCAATATTAATATTTTAGAGTTTAATCAACTGTGCTTTGTTTTTACATCAATGAGGAATGGCATGAGATATCAACCGCCTTATACGATCACCTCTAGAATTATTCACTTGATTGCACAAATTAGTGAATCAATAGGGCGTTTGACTGCATTAACCCAAATTCAAGATAGCCTTAAATTGCGAAAAGCAAATCGTATCCGAACGATTCAAGGGTCTTTAGCGATCGAAGGGAATACCTTGAGTACAGAGCAAATCACAGCGATCCTGAATGGCAAGACCATTATCGCGCCACCTAAAGAAGTTCAAGAAGTCCGTAATGCCCTAAAAGCATATGAAGAAATTCAAAATTGGAACCCTGATCAAGAAACACATTTGCTGAAAGCACATCAAATATTGATGACAGGACTGATTGATGAAATTGGACAGTATCGTCATGGCGGTGTTGGTGTGATGTCAGGGGATCGAGTCGTGCATATGGCTCCGCCTGCAAATCAAGTCCAGCGTTTAATGAGAGAGTTATTACAGTGGTTGGCTGAAGGTAATGAGCACCCATTAATTCAGAGTTCAGTATTTCATTATGAATTTGAGTTTATACATCCATTTGCTGATGGCAATGGGCGGATGGGGCGTTTATGGCAAACTTTAATCTTAAGCCAGTGGAATCCTATTTTTCTCAACATCCCTGTAGAAAGCTTGATTTATCAAAACCAAAAAGCTTATTACGATGCATTGCAAGCGAGCACAGATCGTTCAGATTCTGCACCTTTTATTGAGTTTATTTTGCAGATGATTCTAGATGCAATACTTAGTTCTGATGCCAGCGATCAAGATACCGCTCAAGCTAGCGTACAAGTTAGCGATCAAGTTAAACGTCTCATCCAGAATATGGAGCAGAAGGAATATAGCTTAGCTGAGCTTATGGCTCTATTAGACTTGTCCCATCGAGCAACATTCCAAAAAAATTATTTAACTCCAGCATTAGAAGCCGGTGTGATTGAACGCACCTTTCCTGATAAGCCTAAGAGTCCTAAGCAAAAGTACAAATTAAAAAATTGAACTATACTGAGGTGGATGTGATTATTAATATCATAATGAGCTAATTGTAATGTTATAATATTTCATTTATTTTTAGGTGTAATTTTCTGCTATAATGTCAGTACGCCACTTCAAATCCTGAATTCGGATTTGAACAAGATTTTAAAGTGATTCAATGCACTAAATCTAATTTAGGTCAAAATTGGGTCAATGAATTTTTTTATTCAATTAAAAAGCTTTAAAATAAATGAGTTAGGTTTTGAGTTCAATTGACGCTATCCGATCAGCAAAGATGAGAATTTGTATTATTTAATGAAATAAAATGAACTTTAAACAACATTTAAAATTTTTAATAAATAAGAGTAAAAGATTGATAACGATGACACAATCTGTCCATGTACCCACATAAATTTGCTTATTGATTGATGAAACAAAATAGTTCTACTCATGAGCGATTAGCTGATCGTTTAGCTAATATTTTGACCATGTTAAATATGGGGTCTCATTTGAGCTCTGCTTTGTTACACAAACCTATATCTAAGGCTTATTCCACAATATAATTTTCAAATGAATAAGCCTACACCTAAAATTTATCATACAACCACTTGGTCTTCATATAACCGAGCTCTCATTAATCATGTAAATATTGCCATTTGGTTTGATCCAGCTATGTAATGGTATGCTCAATCAAAAGGCAAACAAGGACGAAATCAAACCTACTCCGACGCTGCCATCCAATGCTGCTTAATGATTAAATCCTTATTCCGTCTATATTTACGTATGGTCACTGGCTTTGTGCAAAGTCTGATTAAAATTTGCGGATTAAATTGGATAGCCCCGAATTACACCACGCTTTGTAGAAGACAAAAGCATATTGATATTGTAATCAGCTACCAAAAAAGTAGCGATGGGCTGCATCTACTCATGGACTCTACAGGCATGAAGTTTCTAGGTGAGGGCGAATGGAAGCGCAAGAAACATGGACCTGAATATCGTCGCCAATGGCGTAAACTACATATTGGTATAGATGCCAAAACCCTGCAAATACGAGCAGTTCAGCTTACAACCAATAATGTCAGTGATTCCCAGGTGCTTGGTGATTTACTTAATCAGACTCCACAAGATGAGCGGATTGACTCTGTTTATACCGATGGAGCTTATGACACCAAGCAATGCCGTCAGGTCATTGCGGATCGGCAAGCGCATGCAATGATTCCACCTAGAAAAAATGCAAAGCCTTGGAAAGATCAGCAAGTCAGGTCTATAGAGCGAAATGAGTTATTGAAAACAGTCAAACTGCTAGGAAGGTCACTTTGGAAAAAGTGGTCTGGTAATCATCGTCGAAGTTTGGTGGAAACCAAGATGCATTGCATCAAATTATTAGGCGATAAATTAACAGCAAGGAGTTTTCCTAGTCAGGTGAATGAGATTCATGCACGCGTAGCAGTCTTGAACAAATTCACAGAATTGGGGCGCCCTCACACCCAAGTTGTCACTTGAATTTGGCTCAATTAGGATCGCTCTATCTTTCAAACCTTTATGCAACAAAGCCGGTTACTACTAAAAAACCAGAAAAAATAGGAGCTTATAGCTCCCATTTTTTGTTAGCTTTCTAAGTCCCTATGTTAATTTGAAGAATACTTCATCATAACGTCCGAATACAGCTATATTTTTTTGATTTCTACAATATCACTTGATTCAATTAGCGATTGGATATTACCAAATAAACTTTGAATATAATCAGACGCTATATGGATATCTAAATCCTCCCTGCTACGCCATTCTTCTAAGAAGAAATATCTACTTGAGTCATTTTCGCTAATATAAAGCTCATATTTCAAGCATCCTTCTTCTTGAAGCGTAGGCTCTATTACACTTTTTAAAAGCGCTTCTAACGTTTCTTTTTGATCTGATTTTGCCTTAAAGTTCGCAATTACTGAAATAGTCATTATTTCACCTTTAATTTGTTTTAGAAGTTTTCTAGTACAATTTTGCCTTTTGATTTACCTGATTCAAGCAACTTATGCGCCTTCTCCAAGTTTGCAGCGTTAATATTGCCTAGATTTTGGTTGAGCGTACTTCTAATTTTTTGCTGGTCAACTAATTGGGCAACCTGTTGCAACAGTTCACCTTGCTTTTCAATATCATCGGTTTCATACATTGAACGAGTAAACATCAACTCCCAATGGATAGAAATAGATTTAGTCTTAAACGGCATAATATCAAATGTTTGTGGATCATCGATCAATCCAAGCTTGCCTTGTGGTACAATCAGAGAAACTATTTGCTTGATATATGTTTCTGTATGATTTGTAGAGAATACGTATTTTGGTTTTGCAATGCCTAGTGTCTCGATTTGTGCATTTAAATCTTTGCTATGATCAATGACATGGTCGGCACCAAGTGATTCCACCCAAGATTTCGTTTCTTCACGTGAAGCTGTTGCTATAACGGTCAGATTTGTTTTTGCTTTTAGGAGTTGGATAGCGATTGATCCTACACCACCTGCACCACCAATAATTAAAATACTGCCAACTTCTGTTTCTGAAATTTGAAACCGATCAAACAGCATTTCCCATGCCGTTATTGCAGTTAATGGCAATGCTGCTGCTTCTGCATTAGATACTGTAATTGGTTTAAGACTGATAATTCGTTCATCGACTGCTTGAAACTCAGCATTACTACCATCTCGGGTTAAATCGCCAGCATACCAAACAGAATCTCCTACTTTAAACGAGGTAACTTTTGAGCCAACTTCAATAATTTCCCCAACGGCATCCCAACCTAAAATACGATTATTTGCTTCAGACGAATTTTTTCTCACTTTGGTATCAACTGGATTCACAGAGATTGCCTGAACTTTTACCAGTACATCACGCTCCTTAAGCGTAGGCTTCGCTTTTTCAATATCTACCAATGAATTTTTAAAATCATCATGGTTATTGATAACATACGATACGGCTTTCATAGATTTGTCCTTAACTTTAAAAATATAGTAAAAATGGGAGCGAGGTGCTCCCATTTTTTGTTATTCAATAATTAAAACTCTTGGCTCGTTGGGCGTAAAACAATTTCATTAATATCTACATCCGCAGGCTGTTCAATTGCATAAGCAATTGCTCGAGCGACTGAGTCAGCTGGTATGGCTTGTTTGTAGAAATCAGTAACAAACTCTGAACTTTCTTTATGAGAAGAACCGAATTTTAGTTCTGACTCAATTGCACCAGGCTCAATAGTAGTCGTTCTAATTGTTCCCCCAACTTCATGACGAAGTCCTTCAGAGATGGCTCTTACAGCAAACTTAGTACCGCTATAAACAGTACCTCCTGGACTAAATACTTTTATCCCTGCAACAGATGCGAGATTAATAAAGTGTCCAAAGTTTTGTTTTTGGAAAATAGGTAGGGTAGCTGCTATACCATAAAGAACACCTTTGATATTAATGTCGATCATACGATCCCATTCATCAACTTTTAGCTCACTTAATGGTGCAATAGACATTAATCCAGCATTGTTTACCAATACATCGATTTGACCAAATGCGCTTAATGCCTTTTCAATAAGTGCTTGTACTTCATGTGGTTTGGTTATATCCATACCAATAAATTCAGCTTGACCACCTTCAGCACGAATGTCGTGAACAATAGCCTCTAATTTTTCAGTACGTCTAGCACCAAGTACAACCTTTGCACCTTTTTTAGCAAGTAAGCGAGCAGTAGCTTCACCTAAACCACTACTTGCACCAGTGATAACAATAACTTTATTTTCTATATTATTCATACAAGTGCCCTTCAACCTATCTGTCAATCATATTTGATGGATTAAGTATTACAGCCTTGATAGGTATAATAAATGAATAATATTATCTTTCAGAATTCCTATTTACGGAATAATTACCAGACCACAGGATTGGACATGCAGAACAAATTGGAAATGATGCGTATCTTTTGTGTCGCAGCAGAGTCTCGAAATTTTAAAGAGGCAGCCACTCAGCTCGGTATTTCCCCGCAGCTAGTGACACGGGCAATAAAAGAGCTAGAAGAGCAGCGCGGAGAGATTCTGTTCTACAGGAGTACTCGACAAATTAAAATTACTGCTGATGGTGAGCGTTTGGCAAAGCAAGCACGTTTTGCGGTGGGATCCATTGATGCTCTGCTTGTAAAAGACACCAAGGAAAAACGAGATGAAATGCGTGGGACTGTCCGTCTTACTGTTTCGTCAGTGTTAGGGCGTAAATTGGTAGTACCTGCACTAGCAGAATTTGCCACACGTTACCCAGATATTGTCGTGGATTGTGTGCTAACAGATTCACACTCGGATGTGATCGATGAGCGGATAGATATCGGGATCAGATTTGGATTTTTGCCGGACAATCGATATGTGGCAAGGGAATTGGCTAAAGTGAACTTTTATTCTGTGGGTACGCCAGAGTTAATTGATAAGGTCGGAATGCCTAAAAAAATTATTGACCTTGATAAATACCCTCTAACAGCACTATTCGATCATAAAACAGGGCGTTACTGGCCATGGACATTCACCGAAAGTCGAAGCTTCACGCCATCAAAGCCTCGTTTTATTACAGATGATCTAGAAGCTGAATTTCAAGCTATTCTCGCTGGGGTTGGATTCGGACACATGCCTGGATTTCTAGTTTTGCCGTGGCTTAGGAGTGGTAAGCTCATTCAGATACTTCATGAGGAAACCTCTCCCGTTTGGCGCCTGTATTTATATCGTCCACAGCGGGGCCCGACACCTTTGCGAATCCGAGCATTGTTTGATTACTTAGCGGAAGTGTTGGGCCATATAGAAACCTGAATCAGATGGAACTAACCTTTTTTCTAGAAAGTAGAAATCAGATAAGACCATCATGTATTTAGAGTAACTACAATTTTTCCTATTTGCTGATTTGATTCAAGATAGCGCTGAGCGTCATGCATGTCCTCAAAGTTAAAGCAACAGTCGATCACTGGACGAAGATATCCTGCACCTATACTGCTAAGAATAAATCGTCTGGCTTGCTCCCTTAGAACAGGATCATGGAGAACCTCAAGGAACAAAAAACCTCGCATGGTTAAGCTCTTGCGTAATGCAACTTTAAGGGGAAATGGTGTGATCTCCGGGCTAAGTGCACCATGCATAACCATAGTTCCTCCCACAGACATCGCTTTTGCAATCTGTTCAATATGTGGCCCTCCTACAGCATCGAAGGCGACATCAAGATATTCTCCACCCAAACGTGAAACAAGCGCCTCATACAAATCTGGTTCATCTTCACTGGCTATAACATTTTTAACACCGAGATCCAGTAAACGTTGCTTTTTCTCTACCGTCTGTGTACTTGCAATGACCTTAGCACCCGCTGCTTCAGCTATCTGTATCGCAGCTAGTCCTACGCTACTTGAAGCTGCTGTGATCAAGATCGTTTTTCCTTTCGAAAGTCCACCAGCATGGATTACACCACCCCAAGCCGTCAAATACTGCATCCAGATTGAAGAAGCTTCTTCCCAGCTTAAACTATCGGGTTTGTGAACTAAAAAAGTTTCTGGAATCAGAAGCTTGTCCGCATATGTCCCATATTTGGCTAGATTGTCAGTCGGAAGAATCGATACTGCATCTCCTGGAGAAAATTGGCGTACACCTTCACCTATTGCCAGAACTATGCCTGCTCCCTCATATCCCAGACGAGAAGGGAATACTGCTTTTTGAATATAAGTACCACGCCGAAACATTACATCAGCCCGGTTGAGTCCGATCGTTTTCATCTGGATTAGAACTTCTCCTGCTGCTGGTAAAGCAACAGGAAGTGTTTCTAATGTCAGAACATCTGTATCTCCAATACTATTGAAGCGCCAAGTCTTGGCCTGAAGTGCGTTAAATGGCATCAATCACGACCTTAATATTGGCAGAGCGATCTTGAACAGCATCATGAGCCTCAATCGCTTGGTCTAGAGTAAAATGACGAGGATCAACAAGAGGACGCAGTTTACCTTCCTCAACAAGACGAGTCGCGATCTTAAGGATATCACCATGATGAGCACGGCGATTGCCTGTTAACATCGGCATTAGGACGAATACGCCAGACACTGTGGAACACCGTAGAGATGAACTCGCTAAATTATGATTACCAAATGCAGCACAGCTGGTAATGTGGCCATAGTGAGTTGTCATGGAAAGTGAAGCTTCGAGTACTGGACCACCCACAGTGTCGTAAACAATGTTAAAACCTTGACCCTCAGGGCTTGCAGCAATAATGTCATCGGAAGATGCTGTTGTGTAATCGAGAGGTGTTGCACCGAGTTCTGAAATCAGTGGTTGATCAGCTGTACGACCAGTCGCCCAAACATTTGCATCAAGTGATTTTGCAAGCTGAACAACCATATAACCAACGCCACCAGCACCACCCTGAACCAGTACAGTTTGCCCTGGTTGGACCTTCGCGTTATCCACTAAACCTTCCCAAGCGGTGAGGAACGTCAATGGTAGTACTGCTGCCTCGCGCATAGAGATATTCCGTGGCTTTAATGCAATCAGATCGGCATCTGCTACAACATATTCTGCTAAAGATCCTTGAAGACCACGAACGCCACCAATCAGACCGTAAACTTCATCTCCAACGTTGAAGTGGGTGACACCTTCACCAACAGCAGTTACAACCCCAGCCATATCTGTTCCCAACACGGCAGGAAGCTCTGGCATAGCATATGGTGCTTCACCAAGACGAATTTTATAATCAATAGGGTTTACACCACTAGCATGAATACGTACTAGAACTTGCCCAGCCTCTGGTTGAGGTATAGGGAGTTCTACACGTTTAAATTCATGATCACCAAAATTTTCTAGGATAAGAGCATTCATCATCTTATTCATAGTTGTTCCTTATTCTTAACTGGGGGATGATATGCACAGTACCAAAGTAAATTAATCCAATAAATGATATTTATAGGATTTGATAATTCCTAAATAATGAATAATAAATATCATCTGCTCACTAAAAATATTCTAGTACAGTCTGTAAAGGCAGTTTAATCTAAACTGTCGGTAGTATTTTCAAGGCTTGAAACGTTCAAAATATCTACAAAGTGGCTAAAATTTGAAACATAATTCTAAAAGGTCATAGCATTACAAAGAACATGAGCCAAAAAAAATGGGAGCTAAAAGTCCCATTTTTTTTGTGACTTTCGCATAAGCTCTATGATGTTAATTTAAAAAAACTAAAAACAGGGATAGAAAATTTTCGCTAAAGATCTTTTTAATTTTCGATTTATAAAAATTATTGCTTTTTTTATACTATGGGGTAGTATAGTATTAATGCTAGCTAATAAGGAGGTCTGATGCCTAATCAGGTTGAAGACAAAAAAAAGATTCTTCTACGCGTCAGAAAGATCAAAGGTCAGACGCAAGCGATTGAAAAAGCGTTAGAAGACAATGTGGAATGTGGTGCAATTCTGCAACAAATATGCTCTGTGCGTGGTGCTATTAATGGTTTGATGAATGAAATGTTGGAGGTTCATTTAAAGGACACTTTAGTATCAGGTGAAACCACAGAACAACAACGAAAAGAAGAATTGGCTGAAATCGCCAAGATTCTAAAATCATATTTAAAATAGATCTGTATAAGGAATTATTCCATGAAGTCACGTGCTGCCGTTGCGTTTGGTCCTGGTCAACCTCTTCAAATTGTTGAAGTTGATGTTGCACCACCGAAGAAAGGTGAAGTATTAATTAAGATCTCCCATACCGGTGTGTGTCATACAGACGCATTTACTTTATCTGGCGATGATCCTGAAGGTGTTTTTCCGGCTATTCTCGGGCATGAAGGTGCTGGTGTTGTAGTTGAGGTTGGTGAAGGCGTGACTAGCGTCAAACCAGGTGATCATGTTATTCCACTTTACACTGCTGAATGTGGCGAGTGCGTATTCTGTAAATCTGGAAAATCGAACTTGTGTATTTCTGTTCGCGAAACTCAAGGTAGAGGCGTAATGCCAGATGGTACCACTCGTTTTTCCTACAATGGTCAACCGATTTACCACTATATGGGCTGCTCAACGTTCAGTGAATACACTGTAGTGGCAGAAGTATCATTGGCTAAAATCAATCCTGAAGCCAATCACGAACATGTCTGCTTACTGGGTTGTGGTGTCACAACGGGTATCGGTGCAGTACACAACACGGCTAAAGTACAAGAAGGTGATAGTGTTGCGGTCTTTGGTTTAGGTGGTATTGGTTTGGCAGTCGTACAAGCCGCACGTCAAGCTAAAGCAGGACGTATTATTGTGGTTGACATGAATCCAGATAAATTTGCGCTGGCAAAAGAGTTTGGTGCAACGGACTTCTTGAACCCTAAAGACTACGACAAACCAATCCAGCAAGTCATTGTCGAAATGACTGGCTGGGGTGTAGATCATTCATTTGAATGTATTGGTAACGTGAATGTGATGCGTTCAGCCCTTGAAAGTGCACACCGTGGCTGGGGACAATCCGTAATTATTGGTGTAGCTGGCGCAGGTCAGGAAATCTCTACCCGTCCATTCCAACTGGTTACTGGTCGTAAATGGCTAGGTTCTGCCTTTGGTGGCGTAAAAGGTCGCTCGCAACTTCCAGGAATGGTTGAAGATGCAATGAAAGGTAAAATTCAATTAGAACCATTTGTGACACACACGATGGGTTTGGATCAGATCAATGAAGCCTTTGATCTAATGCATGAAGGAAAGTCGATTCGTACTGTAATTCATTACGAATAATTCCGTCAGACCTTATACTTTTCCATGCATGTGAATCATGATTGATATGCATGGAATCCTCTAAAACGGCACATTATCTGTAAAACCGATCTATCTGTGTAGGCATCGTGTATAGGTTCAACCAACCAGCCTACATTTTAAATCTTAATCACTATTCTCTGTGGAGAATGTCAGACTCTTTGTTTACTCGATTTCTCATGAAATCTTGCTCAACATAGGTAATTGATTATGGAAATAATTGAGAAACATGCTTCTTTTGGTGGATCGCAAGAAGTGTATCGCCATCAGTCAACAGCATTAAACTGTTCAATGAAATTCTCAATATATCTGCCACCTCATGACAAAGATGAGCGGTTGCCAGTTTTATATTGGTTATCAGGACTGACTTGCAACGAACAGAACTTTATTACTAAAGCCGGAGCACAAAAGTATGCGGCTGAACATAAAGTCATAATTGTTGCACCAGATACCAGTCCACGTGGAGAGGATGTACCAGATCATGCAGATTATGATTTAGGTCAAGGCGCAGGATTCTATGTAAATGCAACACAAGCACCCTGGTCACAGCATTTCAAGATGTATGATTATATTGTGGAAGAACTTAGAAATCTGATTGACCTGAATTTTCCGACCAACCAAGTCCAAAGCATTATGGGGCATAGCATGGGTGGTCATGGTGCATTAGTAATTGGTTTAAAAAACCCTGAGCTGTATAAAAGTATTTCTGCTTTTGCACCAATTGTTGCACCTAGCCAAGTACCTTGGGGGAAAAAGGCTTTCACACACTACCTAGGTGAAACCGAAACTTTATGGAAAAGCTATGATGCGATTGAATTAATCAAAAACGCTGAAGTTCATTTACCTATTTTAGTCGATCAGGGAACAGCTGATGATTTTCTTGAAGAACAGTTAAGGCCTAAGCTTCTGAGTGATATTTGTTTGGAACAAGAATATCCTCTTACACTTAACCTAAGAGAAGGCTATGACCATAGCTATTACTTCATTGCGAGCTTTATAGAGAAACATATAGAGTTTCACAGCAAATTCCTAGCAAAATAACTTTCATAGATATGAGGATATACATGTTGTTCTTGAATGCTTCTTGAGCAATATAATTTCCAGATGAAGAGGTCAGCTTATAAATCTAAGGACGAATCAATTGATCCTTATATAACTAAGATTGAATTTAATCATCTCATATCTTGATTTTTTGATTCAAATGTTAATGATCTTAACTTGAATAAATTCATAGCATTATGTCGAAATAAACATCCAAATTTTGGCTCTGCTATGGAAAATTGTTTTTAACCTTTGTACAACAAAACTTTCTGACATGCATACATTAGCAATGACAGAATCAGTTTGAATTTTAATCAATTGTGGAGTTTTAGTCATGCTTAAAACAGCTTTATATGTCCGTCTTGAAGCTAAACCGGGTAAAGAAGACGAAGTGGAAGCTTTCCTTAAAGCCGGTTTACCTATTGTAATGGAAGAACCTGCGACAGTTGCGTGGTTTGGCCTACGTCTTGGACCTACAACATTTGGTATTTTTGATGCATTTCCTGATGAGGCGGGTCGCCAAGCACATTTATCTGGCAAGGTTGCAGCTGCTTTGATGGCTCAGGCCGATGAGCTATTTTCAGAGCCACCGTCTATTGAAAAAGTAGATGTTTTGGCTAGTAAACTACCAGCTCATACCGACGCTTAAATGTATGAGGGTGCTGCCTGAAATTTTGAATGAAAGGTAGCACTTCAACCCTGTGAGGTTTGTCAGAGGTTTTTTATTCAAGTTGGGCTAATTTATTTAATGGCTTAATCTCATCATTTACATGGGTCAATATCCAAAACAGGGTAGGGTAAATATACGAATGCAACTATTTACATGCTTTATATTGAACCAATCTATCTAATTTACTGTCGCATTTGTACATCTGCTAAACCCTGCCAATCTGCTTTTAAAATATTTAATCATCGTTATTTTGTATGAGTCATTCACTGTTTTAGCCAATGCGTTCACGACCATGTCAGTAGTCATACATGTTGATACCTTCCATACAACAATCGCTCGTGAAAATACATCAATAATAAAAGTGTTATAGAACAAGCCTGAATGTGTTTAACCATCACTAAAGTCGCCAAGCTGAAATAATTTTTATAAAAATAGACGACTGGTCTATTTTTATGTATAGTTAGCACATGGTGCAGTCAAAAGCCGCAGTGTTGTCCAATTTTTTTAAAGTTTATTTGATGAATAACGGTGGTTTTTCAAATCAATTAGTTGATCATCCTAGGATAAAAATATGCTGAATTTTAACTTTTATAATCCGACCCGCATTATTTTTGGTGGCGATACAATAGCTAAAATCAATGACTATGTGCCTACAGAAGCAAAAGTATTAATGTTGTTTGGTGGTGAAAGTGCACGTAAGAATGGTACTTTAGCTGAAGTGCGTGAAGCATTAGGTGCAAGAGAAATTCATGAATTTGGCGGAATTGAGCCGAATCCGAGTTATGAAACCCTCATGAAAGCTGTAGAGCTGATTCGTGAACAAAAGATTGATTTCTTAATGGCTGTCGGTGGTGGATCGGTAATTGATGGTACTAAATTTATTGCAGCAGCAGTCAATTATACAGGGGATGCATGGGAGATTTTAGAAACCCATGGTACTAAAATTACCCAAGCTTTGCCTTTTGCGAGTGTACTCACCCTTCCAGCAACTGGTTCAGAAATGAATAGCGGTGGGGTAGTCACCAGAAAATCGACCCAAGCCAAATTGTCATTTAGCAGTCCCTATGTTTTTCCACAATTTTCCGTACTCGATCCGAATAAAACTTTTAGCTTGCCGACGCGCCAGTTGGCTAATGGCGTGGTCGATGCATTTATTCATGTCATGGAACAGTACTTAACTTACCCTGTGAATGCACAAGTACAAGATCGTTTTGCCGAAGGTCTATTGCAAACTCTGATTGAGATTGGACCGAAAATCTTGGACGATTCAGCAGATTATGACACGCGTGCGAATTTGATGTGGGCTGCTAGCATGGCACTGAATGGGCTGATTGGAGCTGGTGTACCACAAGATTGGTCAACCCATTTGATTGGACATGAGCTCACGGCTTTAGATGGTATTGATCATGCTCGTACCTTGGCCATTGTGTTGCCGGCCAATCTACAAGTGCGTCGTCAAGAGAAGCGAGAAAAATTACTACAGTATGCAGCTCGTGTCTGGCAGATTGTCGAAGGTGATGAAGAACAACGTATTGATACTGCTATTGCTCGTACTCGAGCCTTCTTTGAGCAACTTGGATTGCCGACTCGTCTTAGCGATTATGGACTGGGGGAGACAGATATTGAGATCATCATTACGCAACTTAAATCACATAATCTGACACAGCTAGGTGAACATAAAAATGTTTCATTAGAGATCAGTCGCCAAATTCTTGAGATGAGCATCTAAGCTAAATGCGCGTATCTGGCATGCTCTGACCCTGTAACAATGCTCCTCAATCATGAAAATTATCGGAGAAATAACATGAAAATTTTAATCGTTTTAACCTCACATGATCAACTTGGCAATACTGGTAAGAAAACAGGTTTCTGGCTAGAAGAACTTGCTGCACCGTATTACACCTTTATTGACTCTGGTGCTGAAGTTACGCTGGCGTCGCCTCAAGGTGGGCAGCCACCACTAGATCCGAAAAGTAATTTAGCCGATGCTCAAACTGAAACCACTCATCGTTTTGAAGCAGATCCAACTGCAATGCAAGCATTAACACAGACGCATAAACTTAGCGAAATTTCTGTAGCTGATTATGATGCAGTGTTTTATCCAGGCGGGCATGGCCCATTGTGGGATTTAGCAGAAGATCCGATTTCAATTTCTCTGATTGAACAGGCGATTCAGTCTGGCAAACCTGTTGCAGCAGTGTGTCATGCCCCGGGTGTTCTTCGTCATGTGAAAGCGAGTAATGGAGCGCCTTTAGTTAGCGGTAAATTAGTGACTGGTTTCACCAATACTGAAGAGGCCGCTGTAGGTTTGACTGAAATTGTACCATTTTTAGTCGAAGACATGCTTAAACAAAACGGTGGTCATTATTCTAAAGTGGATGATTGGCAAGTATATGTTCAAGTAGATGGCTTGCTGGTTACTGGACAAAATCCAGCCTCTTCTGCTGCAACCGCTACAGCATTACTTCAATTGTTGAAATAAAGAGTAGCTAGTGTCTGTTGTGGTGCTTAGCAGTGAATAAAACTTCTGACTCTGAGCAACTGGCGCAATAAGCAAAATAACCCTCATTTAATGGTGAAGGGCCTGAGTGAATAGCTTTCCTTCCTTTATTTTTCTATATACAGGAAGGATGGGTATTTAATTTAGATCAATTAAGTCATGACGACTTGGATACAGTGAAATGAAAGACAGTAAACTTTTTCAAAATTTAAGCTTAGGCTCTTATGCTTTGCAAAACCGTATTGTATTGCCACCATTAACGCGGTCGCGTAGTACTCAGCCAGGGAATATTCCAAATGAACTGATGGCAAACTATTATCAACAGCGTGCCGGGGCAGGATTTATGGTCACCGAAGGTACGCAAATCGAGCCACGTGGTCAAGGCTATGCTTGGACTCCCGGTATTTACAGCCCTGAACAGATTGCTGGATGGCGTAAAGTGACGGAAGCAGTGCATGCTAAAGGAGGCATTATTTTTGCACAACTTTGGCATGTTGGGCGTGTTTCACATACATCTTTGCAACCCGATCATGCATCACCGGTCGCGCCTTCGGCTATTAAGGCTGATAGTAATGTTAAAGTCTTTATTGAGACCGGGCCCAATGCAGGTGCCTTGGCTGATCCTTCAATGCCACGTGCTTTAAGCAATGCAGAAGTTAAAGAATTAGTGCAACTCTATGCTCAAGCTGCACGCAATGCCTTGGCTGCTGGTTTTGATGGGGTTGAAATTCATTGTGCAAATGGTTATTTGGTAAATCAATTTATCTCTGCACATAGTAACCACCGTGAAGATGAATATGGTGGATCATTAAACAATCGTTTGCGTTTTTTACGTGAAGTAGTAGAGGCAGTTGCTGAGGTGGTTGGTGCAGATCGCTTAGGAGTGCGTTTTGCCCCGCTATTTGAAAGTACAGAGGAAGATCGTGTTTACATGGGGTTAGTTGAAGATGATCCACATGTGACCTATATTGAGGCCATAAAGATACTTGAAGAAGTTGGGATTGCCTATTTATCTATTGCAGAAGCTGATTGGGATAATGCACCAGAACTTCCTCATGATTTTCGTAAAGATGTCAGAGACACTTTCAGTGGTCGGATTATTTATGCAGGTCGATATACGGCAGAAAGAGGGACTCGAATTTTAGAGGCAGGGCTGGCCGATTTAATTGCATTTGGACGCCCATTTATTGCGAATCCAGATTTACCCGATCGCATCGCCAATGGTTGGCCATTGAATGCAGTAGATGCAAGTACTATGTATGGTGGGACGGAAAAAGGCTATATTGATTATCCAGCTTACGCAGATTAATCTCGACTAAGTGAGTTATTTTGCCAACCTTTGTGGTTGGCAAAATAAGAACTTAGGATTGCTGTTGCCAGCATAACTTCTTCTTAAAACAAATTCTTAAAATTTTTTAGCTGTGTAATGAGCCAACCTGCCAGTGGGAAAGAAATTAGTTGCGTTACTGGCACTAATACTATGACTTCAATCAACACCATCATCGGGAAACTTTGATGCTCAGTAATTGGCTTTAATAAAGTGAGTACCAGTAATAGTGTGGGATATAAGCCTAAATAACCAACTAAAATACGAGTCATGAGGCCTTTAGAAGGAGAATTCATTGTGCGCTATACTCATGGATTGTAAATTGATCTAATAGCAACACAATAATAGGTAATCATTGGACTGCTATCATGAATTATTAATTATGTAGTTGATATTTAATTTTTATGAATCTTCACTTTTTAATAGAAATTTAGTTGCTCTCAGAGCTTGATGTAATGGTGTTTTATCTTTTTGCAACTTACTCAGTAATGCTGCACCTAACCACATTTGGTAAAGTACTTGTGCCAAAGTAGAGGCCTCGGTATCTGCTTGGATAGACTGATCCTGTTTTCCCAAATCAATTAAAGCAGCAATACGTTGGATTACATCATCGACGCCAGCGGACATAATCGAGCGCATATCTTCAGATAGATCGGCAACTTCTGCGGCAAGTTTCACAATTAAACAGCTATCCGCCCAACCACACTGTGTTTCAGGATCTTCTATCCATAAATTAAAATACTCAATCAGCTTTTGATAAGGAGATTTATCACTACGCCATACATCATTTAAACGGACTTGGTAATTATCTACATAATGCTGTACCAATTCACATCCGAAAGCTTCCTTGGATTGGAAATAATGATAAAACGAGCCTTTAGGGATCTCACAGCTCTGTAAAATTTCCTGTAATCCTACACCGGTAAAACCTTTATGCAAAATCAGGTCTGAACTAGTGTTAAGAATGTGTAAGCGCTTCGCTTCAGACTTTTTAATAGGAGTAGGCTTCATATTAATTATTTACTCTATTGTAAAAAATAGACCAGTCGTATTGTTTTTTATTATAACTCATCTACAATGGATGTAAAGAAATTTTAATCATAATTTTGATTGTGAAGAGAAATACTTTTAAATAAAACATGGAGTTATATGTGTGAGAACAGTTATTAATCAACGCATCGTTTTAGCTAAACGGCCAGTGGGTGAGCCAAAACACAGCGATTTTCGTATTGAGCAAGTTGAGCTCAATGAACTTAAACAAGGCGAGATATTGTTAAAAACCATTTACTTGTCACTCGATCCTTATATGCGTGGTCGCATGAGTGATGCTCCTTCATATGCAGCACCGGTTGAAATTGGCGAAGTGATGGTCGGTGGAACAGTCAGTCAAGTGGTGGCCTCTAAAAACCCAAAATTCAAAGAAGGCGAGTGGGTTCTTTCAGGAAATGGCTGGCAGGGCTACGCAATTTCTAATGGGACTGCATGTCAAAGCTTAGGTATGCAACCTGAACATCCATCTTGGGCATTGGGTATTTTGGGAATGCCAGGATTTACTGCTTATATGGGGTTGTTGGACATTGGTCAGCCTAAAGCCGGTGAAACTTTAGTCGTTGCAGCTGCAACGGGACCTGTTGGTGCTACGGTTGGACAGATTGGCAAACTTAAAGGTTGTCGCGTGGTTGGCGTCGCAGGTGGGCCTGAAAAATGTCGTTATGCAGTAGAAGAACTCGGCTTCGACGCTTGTATCAATCATCATGATGAAAATTTTGCAGAACAATTACAACAAGCAGTTCCCAACGGTATAGATATTTATTATGAGAATGTAGGGGGTAAAGTGTTTGATGCGGTATGGCCATTGCTTAACTCTGCGGCACGTGTACCGGTGTGTGGTGTGGTTTCCCAGTATAACGCTACCGAGCAAGCACAAGGGCCAGACCGTTTACCGAGCTTTATCTCCACCCTTTTAAGAAAGCGTATTCGCATGCAAGGCTTTATTATTTTTGATGATTATGGCAGTCAGTATCCGGAATTCAATCAGCAAATGTCTGAATGGTTGAAAGACGGAAAAATCAAATATAAAGAGCATATGGTGCAAGGTTTAGATAACACGATCAATGCTTTCAATGGTATGTTGAAAGGCGAAAACTTTGGCAAAGTGGTTGTAAAAATTTAAAAAAATAGGAATTATCATGATCACACTACATCATTTAGATCAATCACGTTCTTTTCGTATTTTGTGGTTACTTGAAGAAATCAAGCAGCCCTATGAGCTGAAACGCTATTATCGTGACTCAAGCACGCATTTGGCCCCTGACTCTTTAAAAACCATTCACCCTTTAGGGAAATCTCCAGTATTAGAATGGGATGGCAAAGTTATTGCAGAGTCAGGCGCAATCGTTGAGTTATTAATTCAGAAACTTGCGCCGCATTTAGCACCAGATATGGATGAATCTACCTATGTCGATTATCTACAGTGGATTCATTTCTCAGAAAGCTCTGCCATGCTTCCATTTTTATTAAAAACGTTTAATGCGATAGAAACCAAGCAGGGCACGAAGTTGGTATTTCTAGAAAATTATACTCAAGTTGAGTTCGATAAAGTATTTAGCTATTTAAATGAATATTTAAAAGATAAAGAATTTCTAGCGGCAGACCGTTTAACCGGTGCTGACTTTATGATGGGCTTTGGACTACATGCTTTAGTTCATCATATGGGACAAGGTGAAAATTATCCCCATATCCAACGTTATGTAGCAGGTTTAAGCCAACTACCTAGCTGGCAAGCCGCAGTACAAATTGAACAAAATGGTGTGAAAAGTCAAAAATAGCAAGATTGATTTTTTAAAGGCAATTTAGAAAAAGAATCGTGATTGTCAAGTACAGCTAGTTATAAAATAAGCTGACACTTATTTAAATTAAACGCCTAATGAATTTCATCGGGCGTTCTCTATTTTAAAGATAAGGAATTACCACTATTTAAGGGCTTTGTTGCACAAACCTATCTCTAAAGGCTTATTCCACAATATAATTCTCAAATGAATAAGTCCACACCTAAAATCTATCGTACAACCAATTGGTCTTCTTATAACAGTGCATTAATAAATCGAGGAAATCTCTCAATTTGGTTTGATCCCAAGACGCAATGGTACGCTCAACCCAAAGGTAAACATGG
>NZ_MVON01000041.1:0-21275 GCF_002018925.1 Acinetobacter sp. MF4642 | reverse complement strand
GGATAATCTTGTTCAGATTCAAGCAGCAAACGTACTGCTCGTTCTTTGATTTCTGCGGTGTATTTTAATCTTGTCATAGCGACATTCTCTCAAGAAAATGTGTCTCCTACAATCTCGGTACGGTTCAGTGATCTACTTTTATGAAGACTTAACTTCAACCCACTCTAAATAGCTCCGACCAGTTGCTCAAATAGGCAGGAGAGCGATTGCACTGATTCATTTGCCAAGGTTCTTTTTTCTCATGGCAAACCCCTAAAGAAATCATATTTTTACCAAAACGTTCAGTAATGGCATCCATGGTATTGAAGAGTTCTTCACGGTCATTTTTATGGCTATAGTCGGTAAAAAGATCATGCACAAATTTAGATTTATCTATAATTTCCAAAAGGACGATGCCCGCCTTTTTGTATTTAAACCCTGACTTGTAAATTTGGTCAATGCCTTTCATGGCCGCCTGTGTAATTTCAAGTAGATCATCGGTGTGTTCATGCATGTGTACAATGGTATAGGGCGAGTAATGTTCATTTTGGCTAAAACGACCTGTTTGAATATATACCCCGATCATTTTACAAATAGAGCCATCATGACGTAAGCGTTTAACAGCACTGGCAACATATAAGCGTACAGAGGCTTTGATGTCATCAATTTCATACACAGCTTGACCATATGAGCGACTACTAATAATTTGCTTATGCGCAACCTCATCACTTTCAATATTGATGCAAGACATCCCTTGAAGCTCACGGACAGTCTTTTCCATCACTATGCTAAATTGCTTTTTAATTTCACTCGGCTTGGAGTCGATCAAATCTAAAACCGTATAAATACCCATCGAGTTTAGCTTTTTGCAGTTCTGTCGACCGACGCCCCAGACTTCACCGACCTCCACATCTGCAAGCATGTATTCAGCAGTACATGGGTCCATGTGTGCCAAATTGCACACGCCATTTAACGCCTTATTTTTCTTGGCTAAATGATTGGCAATTTTGGCTTCTGTTTTAGAACGACCAATTCCAATACAGCAGGGAAGACCAAGCCACTGCCATGCCTTGTCTTTCATGTCTTTGGCATAGTCAGTGAGGTTAAATAAATGCTCATAAGCGGTTAGCTTTAAAAAACATTCATCAATGGAATAGATCTCTTGTTCATCGGCTGCCACATATTGCCCCAATAACTGCATGAAGCGGCGAGACATTTCCCCATATAAAGCATAGTTACTCGAAAACACTTGAATATTATGCTGCTGGACAAGTTCTTGAATTTGAAAAAAAGGGACAGCCATGCCAATGCCGAGATCCTTGGCTTCTTGGCTTCGAGCAACTACACAACCATCATTATTACTTAATACAATCACAGGGCGGTCATTGAGCTTTGGATTAAAGACGCGTTCACATGAGACATAGCAATTATTCACGTCAACGAGCGCGAATATTTCAGTTTCATTTTTCATATTGCTTCTTCTTATTATTCTTAACGGTGGTACAGACGTTTTAAGTTAAACGTCACCACTCCCCAAATGACAAAGGTTTGATTTTCTGTAGGAATAATATGTTCATACTCGGGGTTTTCAGCTTTTAGCCAAAGTTGAGGCAAAGGGTAGTTTTCATCTCCAAAAATGTCTTTGATGTCCGACTTTGACATTTTGTTTGTCATCATCAGTCTTTTAATAGTGGAGTCATTATTATCAATTAAAGCCACCACAATGTCGTAGTGTTTGGCTTCAATACTCCGATCAATAATAATCGGGTCATTTACTTCAAGACCTACGCCCAACATTGACTCACTGTCTACATGAGCGATGAACGTTGAAATGGGGTTTTGTATTAAGAATTCATTGAGATCGATGGCTTTGCCTTGCTCATCTTTAGTGCTGAACGCTGGGCCTGCTGGAATGCGTTCTAAAGAAACAGGAATAGAGACTTTGGACTGAGGTAGAACAGGAGTCAGCCTAAGTTGATCCGCAAGTTCAGCTTGCTGCACAATTTGTTCGAGCATGCTATTGATGGTGGGACTGGGTTTACCTTCTGGCCCCATGAGATCTTGTAAAGACGACCATGCGTCGTCCGAGAAGTAGATAGGTAACTTCTTTGACATGGTGAATACTCCTACGCTACAAGGCGTGTTTGGAAGTGGAATCTGTCTGTTTAGAATATGCTGATGTGGGTGAAAACTCAAATTTAAAAACACTGAATAAATAATGCTCCGTCAATTTTGGTCGCGGATAAGAAAAAGTAAGAAACTTTCTTTTAGATGATGAGTAGCCCTTTGATCAGGGCTATTATTGATGGTGATTATATTTTTAAGCCGATGATATAACTGAAAACTTAGGGATTAGTTCCTAAAAACTCAAAAGGTTTGGTGACTTTAAAGGATGCATTGGCTTTGCCTGCATATGTCATCGCTTGGTCTGGGCCAAGTTCTAACTTCTTGGTTTGACCATCTTTAAAGTTAATTTCCTTTAAATCGACCCAAAACACATTTGGTGAAACGGCAGATTCAAAGAAATATAAACCACGTTTATGATTGACCACCGTACGCCAACGGGTTGAGGAAATATTCGGCTCTTCTTCAGTGTTTAGGCCAAAAGGGACTGAGGTATTGCGGATGACACTAAATACACTGGCGAGCGAATGGTCTGGAGTTGCATTTTTTGGAATCGCATTGATATAAAAAGAAGCACGGGCAAAACGATCAGATGCGCGGTTAGTGCCTGGAAGCATGGTTGTGCCACCAATTTGCTTCCAATAGCTATTTAAAGCGAGCTGTTGATCAAAGGTTGGCGAGTTGGTCATCACTTGATACTGTCGACCATGATGAATGACTTGTTTACCGTTAATATACTCAATAATGGCACTATCACCCGTGGCATCGGAAATGGATAAATGCAGGGTAGCTAAACGTTTCTCACCCGTAACTTGGTCAGTCACAACGATGAAAGGCTCTTTTTCGAGTGCCTGAATGGCTTCATTCACTGTGGCATTTATCTAGGCTCTAGACTAGCAGAATAGATATGTTAGTCTAGAGCCATAAAAAAAGTGCGCCTGACATTGCTCCAAAGAGCATGACCCATAGTGGATGAATTTTTTTCACTAAGCTTAACCCCGTTGCCACGATAACGATCGCGATAAGTAACCAGTTCTGAGCAGATGCTGCGGCAATAATATAGGCACTGACCAAAACCAAGCCGACAGTAATTGGTTTCAGTGCTTTTTCAAACATGCTACGTAGCGGATGATCCTTAAACTGATTCCAAAACTTGAGTGCAAATATAGTCAGTACAGAAGAGGGCCCAAACTTCGCCAGTGAAGTCACAAACAGTCCAGCAGGTCCAGCCACATGCCAGCCGACCAGTGGCACAATCATCATATTGGGGCCTGGAGCCGCTTGCGCCATGGCAAACATGGTGCTGAACTCTGTAGCAGTAAGCCAACGATGCACTTCGACCACTTGATGTTGCATTTCAGGCAAAATGGCATTGCCGCCACCAAAGGCCAATATAGAAAGCTGGGTAAAAACGATAGCTAAGGTGATTAAAATCATGCGTTTTTTCCTCTTTTTTCAAGCTTAAGACTGCGACATTGATGCTGACTAAGATCAGTAACGTTAATGCCAAGGGAATCTTAATAATCAGCATAAAGACAATGGTCAGCGCAATGGTAAAGATCGTGAGGTAACTTTTCAGAATGGGTTTCAGCATTTTTAGCCCCATGGCAAACAGTAAACCTGCTGCTGCCGCTGCCAGTCCCTGTATCATATGCTGAATCACGGGGATACTTTGAAATTGGCTATAGAGCTGATACAGCAAAATCACAATCACCGTCGGTGCAAAAATTAACCCGAGAACGGCACTAATCGCACCTTTAACCCCCTGAAACTCATAACCAATCGCAACGGCCATATTAATGATGTTTCCTCCAGGGAGGATTTGACAGACACCCAATAAGTGCGTGAACTCTTCCGTGTTGAGCCATTTTTGGTCTTCTACAACCATTTGATGTGCAAGTGGCAATACGCCACCAAAGCCCATGAGTCCCAGCTTCATAAAGCCTGCAAATAATTCCCGTGAAGTTGGATGGGTTATTTGTTCAGCAGGGAGCACTTCAGTGTTCATGTCTTTCGCCTTTTGTTGAATGAGCTCAGTATGAACCTGTAGAGATATGTTGAAAAATGCTATTTTTAACGTTATATATACTAAAAAAGTATGTTTAATGGGGCAGACATGATCGATATTCATAAACTCAGAGCATTTGTTGCAGTGGTAGAAGAAAGTAATATTTCGCATGCTGCGGTACGTTTGAATATGCAACAACCACCGTTAACACGGATTATCAAAAGCTTGGAAGAGGAGCTGAATACTCAACTGCTAAAGCGTTTGCCACGCGGTGTTGAGGTGACAGAAGCAGGCAAGGTTTTGTACAAAGAAGCCCTTGCGATATTAGCGCATGCACAGTTGATTCCCAAACGTGTGCAGGATATTTCTTTGGGGGTCGAAGGTCAGATTAATATTGGCTTTACCAACTCGGTTGGCTTACATCCATTTTTACCGGCCTTGCTGCGTAACTTTCGGGAAACTTTTCCACGTGTTTCAATTCATCTGGAAGAAGATGGCAGTAGCTCGCTGATTGATTCCATTAGTAATGAAAAAAATGACATTGTGTTCTTACGCAAACCTGCACCGATTGGCCTTGGTTTAACCAGTCTACATGTACTAGATGAGCCGCTCATTGTGGCCTTACCCAACAATCATCCTTTGGCTGAACACGCCGAACCAATTCACTTGCTGGATCTTGAACCGCATGATTTTGTGTTATACCGACGTTTAGCTGGACAAGATTTATTCGATAATATTTTGGCCAGTTGTTACCAAGCTGGATTTAGTCCCAAAATTGTACAAGAAGCGCCACGTTTAACCTCAAGCTTAAACTTGATTGCTGCAGGGATTGGTTTATCCATTGTGCCTGAGGCCATTCGTGACTTTTGGAATAAGCAGATTGTTTATAAAACGCTTAAGGCCAATAACCCATGTATTGCGCCGATTTATGCAGTGTATAAAGAAAATATAGACAATGTCCGTTTGCAACACATCTTAAAGCTATTGCAATAATCTGTTGAATATTGAGCACCTTATTCTGCCTGACAAGAGCCGGCTTAAAGTACTAAGGTAGAGTGATGATGTGTTGTATTTAAAGTTTTATACCTATAACGAATGCTCGTATGGAGCAAAATATAATATTTAGCAATATGAGGTGTTTAACCCATGCTTTTTAATAAAGTTTCTTTTGTACTTACGGCTCTACTTTCTTCCTCTGTGGTACTGATGAGTGGTTGTACAACCAGCCCGTCTAGCAGCGTTTCAAGTACACAACAACAGACGCAAAATGCCTTATTGGTCTATGGTGGCCCCATTTTAACCATGCAAGGCATGCAGCCCAGCTATGTCGATGCCATGTTAATTCAAGATGGAAAGATCCGCTATACAGGCACATTGTCTGAGGCTGAAAAGCTTGCGCCACAGGCTAAACGTTTGAACTTGAATAACAAGACCGTCATCCCAGGCATCATCGATGCACATAGTCATTTAAACTCTGTCGGTATGCAGCAAACTGTGGCAAATTTATATCCGCCGCCAGATGGCAAGGTGGTGAGTATTGCCACACTTATCCAAGAAATGAATGCGTGGGCGAAGCAAAATCCAACTTTTGTCCAAGCGACTTCTGGCTGGATTATTGGCAATGGTTATGATGATGCCCAGCTACAAGAGAAAGCTCATCCAACAGCCACAGATTTAGATCAGATTTCAACGACTCAACCTGTACTGATTTTGCATCAGTCAGGGCATTTGGCCTCTGTTAATCACAAAGCGCTAGAGTTGTTAGGCATTAATGAAAAAAGTAGCAACCCCAGTGGTGGTGTGATTCGACGCGTAGTAGGGACAAATATTCCAAATGGTGTACTGGAAGAAAGTGTTGTGATTGAGGCCATGCTACTGGCGTTTAAAACGGTCCCACCTGAAATGATGCAGCAGATGGCGTTGACTGCGGTACAAACCTATATGAAAAATGGTTATACCACAGTACAAGAAGGACGAGCTGATCGTGGTACTTCAGAACTTTGGCGTAGTTTGGCTAATCAAAAAAAATTAGCCATCGATGTCGTCTCTTATCCTGATATTAGTTCTGAACAGGCGTATATGCTCGAAAAAGGAGTAAGCAAAAACTATGTCAATCACTTTAGAATTGGTGGTGTGAAAATTAGCTTAGATGGTTCACCCCAAGGTAAAACAGCATGGTTAACTGAACCCTATGTGGTTCCGCCTGAAGGGAAAGATAAGAACTATCGTGGCTATCCTGCATTTCCAGAGCAAAAAACAGTCCAGCACATGATTGACTTGGCTTTTGAGCACCAATGGCCAATTTTGGCACATGCCAATGGTGATGCCGCGATTGATCAATACCTTAATGTGATTGCCAATGCGCAAAAGAAATATGATGCCTCACAGCGACGAGATGTGATTATTCATGCGCAAACCATGCGAGAGGATCAACTGGATCGGGCGAAACAGCTTCACCTGATTCCCTCATTTTTTTCTTTACATACTTACTACTGGGGTGACTGGCATGTAGCACAAACCTTAGGGGAAAAGCGTGCTGAACACATCTCACCAACAGGTTCGGCCTTAAGAAAAGGCATGATTTTCACCGAGCATCATGATGCCCCTGTTATCCCACCGAAAAGCATGATGGTGCTGGATGCAACCGTTAATCGCATCACGCGAACAGGCAAAGTTTTGGGTGAGGCACAAAAAGTCAGCCCGTATATCGCACTTAAAACGATGACGGACTGGGCTGCATATCAGTATTTTGAAGAAGATATCAAAGGCACATTAAGTACTGGGAAATACGGTGACTTTGTTGTTTTAAGTGACAATCCAATCACAATTGATCCGTCTAAGATCAAAGACATCAACGTTCTTGCAACCTATAAGCAAGGACAGTTGGTTTATCAAAGATAAAGTTGTTTAGCGGCTTGTAAACCTGCGACTGAAAAGGTCATGAGATGTTTGACTAAAAGCGCCGGTTCAAGCTTGGAGACATTTTTAAGTGGGCTTGGCCCATTTGCATCTGCCAAAATCAGCATCATACAGGGCGCGACTGTACTGAGTACACAAGGCAAAAGTGCAGGGTGATTTTCATCGATACCTGAAACTTGGCTAATAATTTTTTTAACCAAAAGAAACTTTCGCGCACCATCATTTTGCATAAACGTGTATAGGTGGGTGGTCGGTGAAAAAAGTTCACGAACAAACACTTTGCTATGCCAGACATCGGTTTCAACCAGCTTACCGATTAGGCTTTCAAAAAAAGCTTCCAGTTTTTCAGTAGGCGTTTTAGAGCTGTTAAGCAAGGTCAAGAGTTCTTGTTCATCAATATAATGCGTATGTGCTTCGGCAAGTACGGCACGATATAAGCCATCACGACCATCGAAGTGATAGTTAATGGCAGCCAAATCGACTTCGGCCAGCTTGGCAATGGCTTTACTCGTGGTTTTTGCAAAACCATCCTGAGCAATTAGGCGGCCAGCAGCATCCAAAATTTTCGATTTGGTTAAATCACCATCGCTACGTCCAGCTCTAGACATTATTTACTCTGCATCAAAATTTAGACTTGAAGTATATCTTTCTTAATTGAATTGTTATAGTTTAAATTAAATTTAAACTTGTATTAAAACTAAGCGAAGGTTTGGTGTACATGAACAAAAGTAAGTTCATACTGCTGGTTGGGGTATTGCTGATTGCTGTAGCGGCTGCATTTTTGTGGTTCAGTCGAGACAAAGCCGATCCCGATCATCTGGTGCTATATGGCAATGTCGATATTCGACAAGTCTCGCTGGCATTTGAAACGGCTGGACGTATTCAAAGCTTGGCTGTTCAAGAAGGTGATCGCGTTCAAAAAGGTCAGGTTCTTGCCGAACTGAATACCGACTCGCTGACTATACAAGCACAGCAAGCCCAAGCACAGTTACAAGTTCAACAGCAAACCTTAAATGAACAAGCTGCGGGCAATCGACCTGAAGAGATTACCCAAGCGAAAGCGAAAGTACAGTCTGCCCAAGCCCAATTTGAAAATGCCGATAAACAATACCAGCGTTTAAATGTCTTAAATCGGAGTACTGCGGGTCAAGCGGTGAGTAAGCAAGAGGTTGATGCTGCAAAAAGCAATATGAAAATGGCGGAAGCGGCTGTAGGTGAAACCAAAGCCAACCTAGAGCTACTTTTGAAAGGTGCGCGCACAGAAGATCGTGAAGCGGCTAAAGCACAATATGAATCGACCAAGGCCAATCTTGATTTGATTGATTACCAAATTACTCAAAGTAAGCTGCTGGCACCTGTTAATGGCGTAATTCGTGCACGTTTACAAGAAGTCGGCGACATGACGACTTCAAACAAGTCCGTCTATACCATTGCCCTGATCCATCCTAAATGGGTGCGTGTTTATGCCAGTGAAATGGATCTTGGGCATATTAACATGGGCGCAGCAGCACAAGTCATTCGTGACTCACAACCGAATCAGCCCATCACAGGAAAAATTGGTTATATCTCATCTGTGGCGGAATTTACCCCGAAAACGGTACAGACCGAAGATATTCGCACGACTTTGGTGTATGAAGTCCGTATTTATGTCGATGACCCGAATGACCAACTGAAGATGGGACAACCTGTAACGGTGAACATAGCCAAATCATCGCGTCCAACTGCCAAGAACAATCCTTAGGGCAGGGGAGTATGTCGATGTCAGTAGAGAGCATTGTGATTGCCACGGATTTAAACAAAACCTTTAAAACAGAACAAAAAGGTTTAAATGATGTGCAGGCTTTGCAAGGCATAAATATGCAGATCAAGGCAGGACAACTAACGGCTTTGGTTGGGCCTGATGGTGCTGGTAAAACCACATTTTTAAGATTGATCGCAGGTTTATATAAGCCAACCGCTGGAAGCTTAGAGGTCTTAGGGATGGATGTCGCCAAAGACCCGCAATCTGTGCAAGATCGTATCAGTTACATGCCGCAAAAGTTTGGTTTGTATGATGACCTCAGTATTCAAGAAAATTTAGACTTGTATGCGGATTTGCATGGCGTGCCAATGGACGTTCGCAAGGAGCGTTTTGCACGTTTGCTCAAGATTACCGACTTGGCGCGCTTTACTGAACGTCCCGCAGGAAAACTCTCTGGGGGCATGAAGCAGAAGTTAGGTTTGGCCTGCACTTTAGTGCGTTCACCTGAACTATTGCTGCTGGATGAACCAAGTGTCGGTGTCGATCCACTCTCGCGCCGTGATTTGTGGATCATCATTGAACAGTTGGTGAGGGAGGAGAACTTAAGTGTCATCCTCAGTACTGCGTATATGGATGAAGCTGAACGCTGTCATCAGGTTTATGTCATGTTGGATGGACAAGTCTTAAAGCAAGGTACACCCGACGAACTGACGGCTCAGGCACAGGGACAAACATGGCAAGTAAAACCCAGTCCCAACATGAAGGCACGGGTATTACAAGCACATTTACTCGATAATCAACATTATATTGCCGATGCAGTTCCCAAAGGAGATGTAGTGCGTTTTATTACGCGAACTGAAAGCCCATCACTCCCAGCAGATCTTTTGCCCAAAGGCGTTGTTGCAGAACCGAGGCCAGCAGAGCTAGAAGATGCATTTATGTTGCTTTTACATGAGGCGAAACATACTCAAAAAACGGTATTGGCACAGGAAAATTCAGCTTTAGACCCTTCAAAACCATGGATAGAAAATTCTGATCCACCACAAGTGAAAACAAAGCAGAATGTAAAACAGCAGCTCGAAAAACCTGTGATTGTGGTGAAGGATTTGGTACGCACCTTTGGTGATTTTACCGCCGTGGCCAGTACCTCGTTTGATGTATCTCGAGGCGAAATTTTTGGTTTACTTGGCCCTAATGGTGCAGGTAAGACCACAACGTTTCGTATGCTTTGTGGTTTGCTGCCCGCCAGCAGTGGTGTGTTGGAAGTGGCAGGCATGAATTTGCGCACAGCTCGTGCACAGGCAAGGGCAAAAATTGGTTATGTATCGCAGAAGTTTGCCCTGTATGGCAATTTGAGTGTGCTGGATAACTTAAAGTTCTTTGGTGGTGCTTATGGCTTATCGGGCAAACAGTTAAAGCAGCAAATTGATAAAGCATTGCTTCAGTTTGAACTTAAGCCATACGCAAAAAGCGGTGATCTACCAAATGGTTTTAAACAGCGTTTGTCGATGGCAGCAGCACTGTTACATCAGCCTGAAATTGTATTTTTGGATGAACCGACCAGTGGTATTGATCCGTTAGCAAGGCGCTCTTTTTGGTACACCATTGGAGAGCTAGCGAACCAAGGCATGACCATTATTGTGACTACACACTTTATGGAAGAAGCTGAATACTGTGATCGGATTGCGATTCAAGATGCAGGGAAATTGTTGGCGATTGGCACACCTCAACAGATTCGTGGGATGGCACAGTTAGAGGGTGTAAATGATATGAATGGCGCTTTTATTGCCATCGTTGAACATTCCCGTGCAGACATGCAGGCTTACTGAGGAGCGTCAGATGAATCATTTCTCAGCTTTCTGGACACGACTGTTTGCCTTGACACGTAAAGAATCCAAACAGCTGCTTCGTGATAAAAGTAGTATGGCGATCGGTTTCATTTTACCGATTATTTTAATTTTGCTGTTTGGTTATGGACTGTCTTTCGATTTAACCAACGGACGAGTAGGGGTGGTGGAGCAACAACCCACGCCACAGAGTCAGCAACTGATGAGTGGCTTAAACGGCTCTAGATACATTACCGTCAAGTACTATCCAAGCTTTAGCCCAGCTGAAGCCGCAATGGGCAAGGCTGAAATTGATGCCATCATCAATATACCCAGCAACTTTGCGGAGCAATATACAAAGGGAGTGGGTGTTGTTCAGGTCATTACCAATGGCCGTTCGACCAGTATTGCTTCGGCTTTGCAGGGTTATATTACCAGTGCGCTCAATACCGCCTGCTTGATACAAGCAGACCGAACAAATGCAGCTTCAACGGGTGGCATTATCACGGTTGAACAACGTATGTGGTTTAACGAGTCTGCAAATAGCACATGGTTTTTAGTGCCGGGTTTAATTGTCCTAATTTTGACCTTGGTTGGCGCATTTTTAACTGGCTTGCTGATTGCACGAGAGCGTGAGCGTGGCACTTTAGAAGCATTATATGTTACGCCCGTAAGTCCTCTAGAAATTGTACTTTCAAAACTGGCGCCCTATATCGTGATTGGGATGATCGATATTGTGATGTGCTTAGTTGCAGCACATGTTCTGTTTGATGTACCCATTCGCGCATCACTGCTCTCTGTCATGAGCGCTTCTTTTTTATATTTAATGGTGTCGTTACTGCTGGGTCTGATGATTTCAGGCCTCTCCAAAAGTCAGTTTCAAGCCAGTCAGATGGCACTACTGGCCAGCTTCATGCCCGCTTTGATGCTTTCAGGTTTTGTGTTCGATACACGAAACTTACCGCTAATTGTGCAAATTATTAGTAATGTCTTACCTGCAACGCACTATATGACTTTGATTAAAACATTATTACTCGGTGGTGATGATTGGTCTTTGTGGTTTAAAGAATGTGGCATTTTATTGATTTATATCGTGCTATTCACAGCAATGACCGCGCGTACACTGAAAAAGCGCTTGGGCTAACGAAAGGAAAAATGGTGTTATGACAACGTTAATGCGCTGGTTTCGTTATCTTTGGGTGCTGATCCGAAAAGAGTTTTTAGCCATTTTAGCCGATCCTGCAAATCGGGTGACCTTAATCGCGCCTGTATTTATCCAAGCGGTCTTGTTTGGTTATGCCGCAAGTTATGATGTCAATCATGTTGATTATGTTGTGCTGGATCAAAGTCGAAGCCAAAGCTCACAACAAGTTTTAGCACATTTAGATGGTTCAGGAATTTTTAAACGAACAGCAGATTTGCAAAATAATCAACAAATCCAGCACGTCATTAATGATCGAACAGCCTTGGCGGTCATCACCATTCCTGCTGATTTTGAGGATAAGCTCAATAGTCAAGAGTCTTCGCCGATTCAAGTGATTCTAGATGGGAGAAACTCATCGACCGCAAGTATAGCGGGCTCTTACATCAGCAGTGTGGTGGGGCAGGTCAATCAAGAACGTTTGGGAACCAACTCCGCGATCACGATACAAGCGCGGACATGGTATAACCCGAATGTCGAGTCGAGATGGGGTATCATGCCATCTCTGATTGCAACTTTAAGTATGATGCAGACATTATTACTTTCGGCACTTTCAGTAGCACGCGAGCGTGAACAAGGGACTTTTGATCAGCTATTAGTTACACCTTATACCCCGACGCAGATTATGATTGGGAAGGCCATTCCGCCGATTATTATTGGGGTTATTCAATCTTCCATTATTTTGGCGATTATTCTATTCTGGTTCCAGATCCCGATGAATGGCTCCTTGGCCTTACTTTATTTTGGATTATTTGCCTTTAACATTGCTGTTGTAGGTGTGGGACTGTCGATTTCAGCGATTGCACTCAATATGCAACAAGCCATGCTGTATACTTTCTTTTTGATCATGCCTTTAACGCTTTTATCAGGCTTACTAACTCCTGTACAAAATATGCCTGAATTATTGAATTGGCTGACTTATGCCAACCCGCTACGCTTTGGCATCGACTTGGTACAACGGGTGTATTTGGAAGGTGCGAGTTTTGCGCAAGTGAAATGGGACTTTGTACCGATGTTGATATTAGCCATAATTACCTTGCCTTTGGCTGCGTGGTTATTTCGAAATCGTTTGTCATAATAGTGTGATATCTCTATGTCTCACTTATCGATACAGACTGTGATTCGGCGTTTGACGTTAAATAATGCAATCAATATCGGTTCATGATTAAAAAAAACGATTTTTGCATTGTATTTCTAGCTTAAGCTTTTTATTATTGCCCGCTTGTTTTCGCGATCAGCTTGGAATGGAACCTTGAGTAATTTTCTAACCGAACACCTGATTCATCGAGATGAAGACTTTATGGTCATCCATAAGCCTGCAGGTATACTCACCGTTCCGGGGAAGACAGAAGACTTACAAGATTGTATGATCAATCGTTTAGTCAAACTAGAACCTAAAACACTCCTGATCCACCGTCTTGATCGTGATACCTCTGGTATCTTGGTTTTTGGTCTCAGTCGTTGGGGACAAAAATCCATTTCTCGTCAGTTTCAAGAACGCCAAACCGATAAAACCTATCAAGCGATTGTGGCTGGCCATTTAGATGGTCAGGGCACTGTTGATGTACCTGTCATTTATGATCCATCCCGTCCACCGTTACATATTGCAGAGCCCAGTCATAACAAGCCTGCTGTGACAGAGTGGAAAGCCATTGAACATTTTGAAATACAGGGTCAGCCCGTGACTCGTGTGGCGCTCACCCCTATTACAGGGCGTTCGCATCAACTTCGTGTACATATGCAGTTTTTAGGTCATCCTATCGTGGGAGATACGCTTTATGCTGCGCCTGACCAGCAAGATTTGATGCCGCGTTTGTGTTTACACGCAGAGCGTTTGAGTTTTCATCATCCCCAAACCGATGAACGTATCGAATTTATTTGTCCAGTACCATTTTAAGTACGTGGAATCATCAAATTTGCTCACTTTTTTAGTGAGCTTTATGTCAAAATATATTGCTTAAAGGTGTATAATTTTGCTCAAATATCAAACAATGTTTGAGCATTAAATTTGCAGTCCTAACTTGTAGATAAAGGTGGAAAAATTGCAGCAGTTTGCTATTGGTCAACGTTGGTTATCAGATACAGAAACGGAACTAGGTCTAGGAGTTCTTATTGATGTAGATGAGCGATCTGTCAGCATCTTATTCCCTAAAAGTGATGAAACACGTGTATATGCACGGAATAATGCACCTTTATCACGTATCATTTTTAACGTGAACGATGAATTACAAGATCAAGAAGGCACCAAGTGGACGGTTGAATCACATGAAGACCGTCATGGTGTGGTGCGTTATAACGTTGTTCGTCGCTTAGAAGATGGCACGGAAGAACGTAAATCACTGAATGAGACTCGCATTGGCGCTCAAATTCAGCTGTCTAAACCGCTTGATCGCTTATTGGCAAGTCAAATTGACTATAAAGAATGGTACGACTTACGTATTGAAGCGATGCTGATGCAAGCCAATATGAAGTCGAGTCCACTGCGTGGTATGGTCGGTTCACGTGTCGGTCTGATTCCTCATCAGCTGTATATTGCACACGAAGTAGGTCAGCGTTTTGCTCCCCGTGTTCTTTTAGCTGATGAAGTGGGCTTAGGTAAAACCATTGAAGCTGGATTGATCATCCATCAACAGCTTAAAACGGGTCGTTCAGAACGTATCCTAATTTTGGTGCCCGATTCACTGCAATATCAGTGGATGATTGAAATGCGTCGTCGTTTCAATTTGAACTTCTCATTATTTGATTTAACCCGTACGGCTTCAATTAAAGAACATGATCCTGAACTGAATCCATTCCTGACTGAACAATGCATTATTGCGTCAATCGATTTGATGATTGACCATGATGACTTGCGTGAACAGGCCCTAGAAGCTGGTTTTGACCTGTTAGTGGTCGATGAAGCACATCACTTGATGTGGAATGAAGAAGACGGTGGTAATGATCGTTACGACTTGATCGAAGAGTTAGCAGAAAAAACACCGGGTGTTTTACTGTTAACGGCAACCCCAGAACAGCTGGGTGTGGAAAGTCACTTTGCGCGTTTACGTTTACTTGACCCACAGCGTTTTAGTTCGCTGGATCGTTTCTTAGATGAAGAAACCCAATATCAACAAACTGCAAAAATTGCTGAAGTACTGATGTCAGATATGCCACTTGAAGAAGGGCATTTGGCTGCATTAGAAGGTTTGCTAGGGCATCGCATTGAAGATGCACCAGAACAACGTTTCCGTGCCATTCATGAGCTTTTAGACCGTCATGGTACAGGGCGTATTTTGTTCCGTAACACCCGTGAGGCCATTCAAGGCTTCCCAGGTCGTGACTGTCAACCTGCGCCTTTGCCTGCACCAGAAAATTGGTCTAAAGACGGTAAATTGCGTGAACAAATGTGGCCAGAAGAAGCGCAGCTTGACGGTGCGTGGATGGAAGCTGACCCGCGTGTCATGTGGCTCATGGAAAAACTACGTACAGACTTAAAACACAAAAAAGTGTTGCTCATTGCACGTAGTGGTCCTGTGGTTGAAGCGCTTGAAAACGTACTCCGTTTACATGCGGGTATTCGTACTGCAATGTTCCATGAAGGCATGAGTTTACTTGAGCGTGACCAAGCGTCGGCTTATTTTGCTGAAGAATCTTATGGTGCACAAATTTTACTGTGCTCTGAAATTGGTTCTGAAGGTCGTAACTTCCAGTTTGCATCAGATTTGATTTTATTTGACTTGCCTGCGAACCCAGATGTACTTGAACAACGTATTGGTCGTTTAGACCGTATTGGTCAAGAAAACCGGATTCAAATTCATGTGCCGTATCTAATTGGTACAGCGCAAGAACGTATGTTCCGTTGGTATAACGAAGCATTAAATATTTTCAGTAATATCTCGCCAACTGCTCAAACTTTACAAGAAAACTTTATTGTTGAATTGAAAGATTGTTTACTGACAGATAAAGGTCAGCAGTTTGATGACTTACTCGAAGCAGTTAGCGTACAACGTGAAGCGTTAGAAGCAGAGTTACAATCAGGTCGCGACCGTTTGCTTGAATACAACTCTTGTCGTCCAATTGTGGCGCAAGAAATTGTACAAGCACTTGAGTCTTATGATGACAATACCACTTTGCCAATGTTTATGAAGCGCTTTATGGCATCGACAAATATTGATTTTGACGAGCAAAGCAACGGTACAGTCATCATTAAACCAACCGATCAAATGCAAGTTCAAGGTTTAACCTTGGACGAAGAAGGCATGACTGCAACATTCTACCGCGATCAAGCTCAGATACGTGAAGATGCTCAGTATTTAACCCTTGAACATCCATTTACTGAAAGTGTGATGGAAATGATTAACACTCAAGGTTTTGGTAGTACCAACGTTGCAGTGTTGAAGTCAGCGGCTTTACCACAAGGTTCGGTGTTGTTAGAAGTGTGGTTTAAGGTCGATGTAGTTGCACCGAAAGCATTGAATTTGCCTTCAAGCTTACCGCAGCAGCTGGTTCGCGTTTTGTTGAGTGAAAAGGGTCAAGACCTGTCGCAGAAAATTGCCCCTGAAATCTTAAAACCATATTTACATCATTTGGATGGTAATAGCTGTCGTCAAGTCGTGAAAGCACGCCGTGAAGTGATTGAACAGCGTTATATACAAGCTTTAGAGCTTGCACGTGCGGCTTTACCGAGCTTTGTGCAACAAGCGAAAGAAGTCTACGGCAGTAAGTGGCAATACGAAATTGACCGCCTGACTTACTTAAAGCAGTTTAATCCGAGTATTCGTGAAGATGAAATTTCACGTCTACAAAAACTGCAAAAAGAAGGTCTTGGTTTGCTAGATGGCCTATCGGTTACACCAGAAGCAATTCAAGTGATGGTTGTGGTTAAACCATAATTGGAATTGCTGTATGAAAAGCACCTTCGGGTGCTTTTTTAATGAGTCCTTTAAAAAATGGATGTCTAAGTTGTATTTGAAAAGTAATCCATTGAAATTTTAAGCGCTTGCTTATGCTAGAATTTTCGCCATTAAAACTCTAACGTTTCGAACAATAAATTATGTCTAAAGCTCTAGTAACAATGGGTTCAAAAACAACACATGGTGGCATCGTCACTGAGTGTGAAAATAGTTTTGTGATCAATGGCATTGCTGTGCATTTAAATGGAATGAAGCACTTTTGTCCTAAGTGTCGAATGGTGGTTTCTGCGATTGCCGCAGATCAGAGTACAACGGTCTTGGGACGTGCTGTGGTGATTGCAGGAGACAAAACCAACTGTGGCGCTACTTTTTTAGCTAATCAGAACTTAACTGTTTCTGCAAAGTGATCTCAGATCTATCCCAGAATATTTTTAAAAATTGGCCGAAGTGATCAAAGTTCATGACTTAGGGTTCATCCTGCGCCATTTCGTTTAGTTTGAAAAACGATTATGGTAAATAGGCTATAAAACAATAGATCTGAATGACATGAGCAAACCAGCCTTACACTTTACCCATGCAAACGGCATTCCTTCGGGCAGCTATCAAAAATTTTTCCAGTTTTTGAATAAAGATTTTGATGTCAAAGCGATCCCGATGATTGGCCTAGATCCGCACTATCCTGTGGAATACCGTTGGGAAGCGTTGGTGGATCAAGTTATTTCAGATATTGAACAGCAGTTTTCACGGCAACAAGTGATTGGTTTAGGGCATTCTTTTGGCTCTTTACTTACACTTATGGCGGCTTATAAAAAACCACAGTTGTTTTCGCAAGTGATTATCATGGACCCACCGTTTGTGATTGGTTCTAAGGCCTTTTTATTTGAAGCGTTACAAAAGCTGGGATCAAAGTCCATTGAAAAACTCACCCCAGCCGCAGTGACTGTCAAGCGTCGTGATCATTGGGAAAGTATTGAACAGGCCAGTCAGGCGCTCAGACCGAATCGTATTTTTAAAGACTTTGATGAACAGTGTTTTGCGGACTTTATAGCGTGTGGTTTAAAAAGTGATCCGACTCGAAATGGGGTGACGCTAACCATTCCCAAACATACTGAAGCTGAGATCTTCAGGACAGTGCCTGCATGGTGGTGGCGTACCCCACGCAAAGCACCTGATATGCCGATTCATGTGTTGACTGCAAAAGATAGCCATTTCTATAAGCAAGGTTTACCCCAAGGGATGAAAAAAACCTATGCGATTGAGTATAGCGTGCTTGAAGGTGGGCATATGTTTCCACTGGAACAACCGAAACAGACCGCTGAATTTGTGCAACAGCTCATTAAAGAGCAACAGCGAAACAAATAAGAAGATATTTCAGCGAATCTGTTGGGTGTAATCACAGATTAGCGAATCATCGCTTCATCCAAATGGCGTGAACCTTCCAAAATCATGCGAATCATGATCATGGTTTGTTCAGCCATTTTTTTACGCTCTACACTTGGCATATCAATCACTTTGGCACCCATATTGAAAACCAATTGGGTGATTGCCATGGACACCAATTCAGGGTGGAAGAGTTTGCTATTATTTAAACGTTCTAAACGAATTAAATCATCTTTGAGTTCTTGTTGGAAATAATTCAACTGTCTTTCGACCGCATTTTTATAAGATGCTGAACCCGTATATGCTTCGCGTAATAGCAGGCTTAAGTTGCCGTCATCCGCATCTAGTTGTTCAATAAAAACTTCGACTGAGCTACGAATAATACTTTCTTGGCGAATGGCCTTAATCCGTGCTTCATGCAAAATTTGGCGTAGCACAACACCTGCACGTTCAATCAACTCAATAGCAAGTTCATCGGTATCTTTAAAATGACGATAAAAACTATTCGGCGCAATCCCTGCTTCACGTGCGACTTCGCGCAAACTGAGGGATGCAATACTTTTTTCAGGACCAATCAAATTTAAAGCAGCTTGAAACAGTTCATCTTTTGTAATCGTTGCTTTTCGACCAACACTACGTGCAAGCACTGGTGCATGTTTTTTTGAAGCTTCATGCTCTGTGTTGGTTGTATGGGTTTGAATGGTGGTCGGTGTCATATTTATCAAGCAATTAAATCAATCGGTTCATTATAGCCCCACTGGTCGGCATTGTGAAACGAAACGAAACAATCAGATTATATATACAAATATATATACATGTGTATAATAATTCAAAATCTATGGCGTGGTCCTTTACTATGCAGATCCTTGAAAAAACTAAATCTCCTTTAACTGAGTATGCTGAGAGTGTTATCGACCGACACACAGCTAACTTTTGGCTTCAAAAAATCAACCCACTTTGGTCGATACACCAAGCTTTGGGTAAAGTGGTAAAAAAAGAGCAAGTTGCACACGATATGGTGAGTTTAACGCTGCAAATCAACCGTCACTTTCAAATGGGGCAAGCGGGGCAACACCATCCTGTATATGTCGTGGTTCAAGGCGTACGTTATGAACGTACCTATAGTTTGACCCAGATTGATGCGCAACATGTCTTACTGAATGTAAAAATGGTAGACCAAGGCAAGGCAAGTCATTGGCTATGTGAGCAGGCTCAAATCGGCGATGTTTTAGAATTCGGTCAGCCTTATGGCGATATGCAATTGACTGTAAATGATCAACAGTTAATTTTACTTGCTGCGGGCAGTGGTATTACCCCCATGCTGAGTTTACTGAAACGTTTAGAGAAGACCGCTAAGCTTAAAAAGCAGCCTGTACATTTGATGTATTGGGTGAAAAAACATACTGATGCAGCTTTCAAAGCATATTTTGAGCAACTAGCAGCACAATACTCAAACTTCACATTCAGCATGTTTTATACCCAAGAGTCAGATGAAGGTGAGCGTTTAAACCAAAACCATATGTCTGGATTGGATCAGCTTGAAAATGCAACGGTATATGCATGCGGCCCTTCAGGTTTTGTGGCTACGGTTGAGCAGCTTTTCGCTCATGCCAACACCTTAAAAACTGAAGCGTTTAGCATGAGTCCATTTGCAAATGATGATGTTGGTTTTGTGAATATTACCTTAACAAAGTCGAAGAAAATTTTAAGCATTCCAAAAGGCCAATCCATTCTTACAAGTTTGGAACAGCAAAATGTGAAGCCTCAACATGGCTGCCGTATGGGAATCTGTAATAAATGTGCCTGCAACAAAGTGGAAGGTTCGACCAAAAACTTGGTCAATGGTGCACAAAACTCTGAGCCTGGAAATTTTCTAAAAATCTGTGTCAACACGGCACAAACCGATCTAATTGTTGATTTATAAGGGGAATAAATACAATGAATATGCCTGTTAAAGTTGAATATTTTAAAAACCCGAAGAATCGTGAGTTAACGACATTTGAGTTAGATGAGCTTGCACGTGAGCTAGATGCCATTAAGCAAGAAGTACTGGATGATATTGGCGAAAAAGATGCACAATATATTCGTCGTGTCTATGCAGCGGTGCGTTATGCGTCTATCGCAGGTCGTGCATGTTTATTTGCCGGTTGGTTCCCACCAGCATGGGTGTTGGGCACGGGCTTGCTGAGTTTTGCCAAAATCATGGAAAACATGGAGTTGGGTCACAATGTAATGCACGGTCAATATGACTGGATGAACGACCCTAAGTTTAATGGTCAAAACTATGAGTGGGACATCGTAGGTACAGCAGATAACTGGCGTCAGACCCATAACTACAAGCATCATACCTACACCAACATTAAAGGGATGGATGATGACATTGGCTATGGTCTGCTTCGATTATTCCCTGAACAACGTTGGAAGCCGGGCTTTTTATTGCAACCGATTTATAGCATTCCATTTTGTTTGTTGTTCCAATGGGGCGTTGCGATCCAAAACTTGGAATTAGGCAAATACTTCAAGGGGCGTAAAAGCAAAGCACAGACTTTAGCTGAATGGAAACCTATGCAGCGCAAAATTGGTAAACAATTGTTTAAAGATTATGTGTTTTTCCCACTTATTGCAGGACCTGCGGCGTTGCCTGTGTTTACAGGGAATTTAGTTGCAAATGGTATCCGTAATATGTGGACATTTAGTGTGATTTTCTGTGGTCACTTCACCAAAGACGTGGAAGTTTTTCCGAAAAAAGTACTGGAAAATGAAAGCCGTGGTCACTGGTACATGCGCCAAATTCGTGGTTCGTCAAATTTAACAGGTTCAGAAGCATTCCATATTTTGACAGGGCACTTAAGTCATCAAATTGAGCATCACTTATATCCAGATGTACCTGCGCGTCGTTACCGTAAAATGGCACCGAAAGTACAAGCAGTGTGTGAAAAGTATGGCATTAACTATAACAATGCCAGCTTAGTAAAACAGTATGGTAGCGTCATCAAACGTATTGTGAAATATGCGTTTCCCTTTAAAAAATAACAAAAAAAGCCACTTCATTTGAAGTGGCTTTTTTTGTTATTTACTTGTCCCGTCCTGAAATAAGTTTACACCTTTAAGAGGCTTATTTTATGGAACATGAACGAGAACAAAGAGTTAAACGTACACAAGGTGATTATAGCTTTGCCTTTAAAATGATGGTTGTACATGAAGT
>NZ_MVON01000040.1:0-21585 GCF_002018925.1 Acinetobacter sp. MF4642 | reverse complement strand
TTGCTATAGACCACATTTAAGTTTAAATATGAACACCCCGAATCAGATGTATGAGCAAACTAAAACCGAGCTAATTGCTTAACTCGGTTTGAAGTGGAATACTGTCAATCTATTTCAGGACAAGACATGGGTAGATATGATGTATTGAGAGCTGTAATTTCTTTCAATAAAATCGCGAAATATGAGTTAGTGGAATGAGTTATTTGAGTAGGTGTGCTTAGAATTTAGACGATGATTTATTGTACTTTTTTATATCTTCCACGTTCCACCATTGCACCTCATGAAAAATTGTTGCATCAGAAAGAGTATTTTGCAAAATTTCAGAGACATGACTTAATTGGGTTGAAAGATCTATTTTCTTAAAAAAATGTTTTTTAATGATTGGCTGTAGTGGGTGAATAAAAATTAAAAATAAGTTGTCATTTTGCTCATAACGATTACATCTAATAAGAATATCTTTATAAGTGGGATGACTAAAACTAAGTAAGTATCCTAAATCTTCATTGTGAATTGCAGCGATTGCGAGTTGTTGTTGATTGAATTGTTCAGCAAGATGTTGGGCTAATAGTTCACCAATAATTTATCCTTCCTATTTTTTCATTTCAGTTGCTGTGATCGGGAAGTGATCTGAACGAACATCCATATGTGTTTTAAATGTACTCATGATTTTTCTTGTGAATCATTTTTGGGTATTTTTAAGATAAGTTATTTTTCGATAATGGTTTAGTTCTGGCTTTCTGTTGGGTTTAGCTGGAAGATTTACATCTTAAGCAGCGAAACTTTTAAGACGTAGAAAAGAAGAAAGCCCACAACATATAGTGTGGGCTTTCTTGAATTTGGCTCTCCAACCTGGGCTCGAACCAGGGACCTGCGGATTAACAGTCCGTCGCTCTACCGACTGAGCTATTGGAGAATCTGCATGCGATTATAAGGACATTTCATAGTGGGTCAAGTCTAAAATGTCATGTTGCTGTCATTTTTATATTGGATGCTTTTTATTTGAACAAAAAAATCATTTTCAAAAAAAATCGTATTGAAGTGCTTGCAATGTTGAAAAGTCGTTGATAGTCTGATTTCAACAACAGAGCGTTTAAGTGAAAACTTAAACAGTGTGGATTTATAACCAACTTGCCAGCACTAAAATGGCTAAACAGGAGAAAGCGAATGAATACGCTTACCATTTCCGATATTTTTGCAAACCTAGCTGATTATCAAAATCAGTATCTCTCAATTATTTCAGACCCTGAACAATACTATACCCCTGTAGAGTCTGCCTATATTGATGTTTGGCCAGTCGGGTGTACAGATTTGTATTTGGGTGATTTATTACAACTTTGGTTTAGTGAGCGTTGGCTGGTCAACAGTCCTTGTCAGTTGCTTTCAACACAGTCGACCAGTACTCTTAAAAAGACTGTGCAGCGAGAACATGATCTGTATTTGTATCAGTTGTCAGGCAGTGCTTTATCAGGCAATAATCGTTCAAAAGTCTGGTCTGCTGCTGAAGGTAAAAGCTTAGACGTAAGTTTAGACAGCGCGTTTAAATACTATTGTATTTATAAAGGAGTTGAGCGTCCTAATGCCTCAAAATTGCAGACGCTGAAGACGTTTAAAACCGCAATTTGATCTGTCATACTGCATTAAAGTTTGCTTTGGCGTAAAAAAGGCACTGAAATTTATCAGTGCCTTTCGTTTTTAGGGGCGAATAATCATACAGGTGGCTGTGGCATGGGCGTAGAGTTTACCGTCTTCATCTACAATTTTACCTTCAGAAATACCTAAGTTCTTACTGATGTTGATCACGCTGCCGATGGCAAGTAGTTCTTTGTCTCTTGGAATCGGTCGGCACATTTTAATATTCAGATCAATGGTGCCATAGCCAACACCAGCTTCAAGCATAGTATGTACGGCACAACCCGTCACTGAGTCGAGTACTGTTGCTGCAAAGCCACCATGCACGCCACCAAGCGGGTTTAAATGGCGATGATCTGCTTTTGCTTTAAAGCTAATTTTCCCTTCAGAAACTTCAAAAGGCTGCATGGGAATGGTTTCACTGATACTTGCAGGTGGAATTTTTCCTGTACACATGGCTTCTAAGAGTTGTAGTCCTGTCATTTCTTTGGGATTCATCTTGTTCATTCCTATATTTATCTATGAGTTCCTTTTTGGAACTTGTTATCCAATTAAACAAAATTCAGTCTTTTCGTCAATATTCAGCATTGGATTGATCAGTAAAAAAATCAACGAAATCGTAATCACGGATGGAGCTCATGCTGTGAACATATTGTGCGCAAATGGTGTAAGCGTATTCATTTTGATAATTTGAGTGTTGATAGAACGGAGCAGCCTAAACGTGAGCATTGTTTTAAAATGGTGCACAAAATTTATACACTCTTTTGTTTTTTATTTATATATAAGATAAACAAGGTTTTAGTCATTTTACACAGTCTTCACATGAAGAAGGAACTCACAATGAACGTGTCCTGTTTATGCGGTAAAACTAAGTTCCAAGCCGCACTCAAAAATTATGATGTTCATGCTTGTCATTGTTCGATGTGCCGCCAGCAGTCGAGCGGGGTGCTCATGAGTATTGATGTCGAACCCAGTAGTTTAAAGTTTGACAATCAAGAATATTTAAAATTATTCAAATCATCAGACTGGGGTGAGCGAGGTTTTTGTAGCGAATGTGGCACGTCGCTTTTTTGGCGAACTCAGGACGGCAGCTATTGCAATATCAATGTATTTGCGATGGAAGAACAGCCAAAAGATTTAAAACTTATAACAGAAATTTATATTGATAATAAGCCTGATTTTTACCAATTCAAGTATTCTACAGAGCAGCTCACGGAAGCTGATGTGATTGCTTTATTTTCACCAGATGATGCTAAATAATAAGGTATTCAGGTTGAATCATCTGAGTTGCACATTGATATTGCTGATAAATTTCATGAGAAAAACTCTCTAGATTTAATAAGATATATTCGATATATCTAAAGCAGGCTGTTGAATAAGGACGCTCAAACATGCTGCTTAAAATTTCCATTGCAATGTTGGCCTTTGCAGCCAATTCGGTGCTATGTCGTTTAGCGTTGGCTGAGCAGCAGATTGATCCGATGAGTTTTAGCTTACTTCGGGTCTGTAGCGGTGCAATGGTGTTATTTCTACTGCATATGCTTTCTACTCATAAGGCCAAAATAGAGTGGAGTGTAAAAAATGGATTTTTTCTTGCCTTATATATTGTGGCTTTTTCACTGGCCTATTTGCATATCGACGCGGGTGTAGGTGCATTACTACTGTTTGGGACAGTGCAGTTAAGTATGGTCAGTTATGGCCTGTGTCATGGTGAAAAAATCAATTTGCGACGCGGGTTGGGGCTGGTGATCGCTATTTTAGGTCTTTTGATTTTATTGCTACCAGGGGCCTCGGCACCTCCTTTAGGCTATGCTGCATTGATGGTACTTTCAGGCATAGGTTGGGCGATGTATAGCATCGCAGGTAAAAATATGCATAATCCACTGGCCAGTAGCTTGGCAAATTTTGTAATGGCGATTCCTTTTGTTGTCTTGGTCTATTTGTTGTTTTACACACAGAGTTTTATTAACCCAAAAGGTATGCTGTTGGCACTCTTATCTGGTGGTTTAGCATCGAGTGGGGCATATGTGCTTTGGTATGGCATTGTGAAGCAGATTGACCGGGTGACGGCCAGTAGCGTGCAATTGTCAGTGCCTTGTTTGGCGATTATTGGCGGTGCATTGTTTATTGGGGAAGCGTTGAGTTTCCGAATCATTATTTCTGCGACGATTATTTTAGCAGGCATTGCCTTGGTGATCTCGGCGTCATCGAGCAAGAAAGACGTAGATACAATAGATTCTGCTGGTAATACACGGCTCTAAAATTATTTAAACGGGCTTAAGAGCAAATTTTTCAGATTTTGTTAAAAAATAAAAAACCCGCGAAGTTCGCGGGTTTCTCTAATCTAACTTTAAAGGGTTAAATTATTTTTCAGCAGCAATTGAAGCAATCGCAGCATCTACGCCTTCGATTGAATCAGCTGCTTTCTTGATACGTGCAAGCGCATCTACAAGTACGTCATCAGCAGTTGCATAAGAAATACGCATGAAACCGCCTAAGCCGAATGCATCACCAGGAACTACGGCAACGCCAGTTTCTTCCAATAACCATTCAGAGAATTCTGTGCAAGATTTTAAGCCCTTCGCACGAATCAATGGACGGATGTTTGCATATGCATAGAATGCACCATCAGCAGGTAAGCAAGAAATACCGTTGATGTCGTTCAAACCGCTAACAACTAAGTCATGACGGCGTTTGAATGCTTCAATCATAGGCTCAAGAACGTCTTGAGGACCATTCAACGCAGCTTCAGCAGCAACTTGTGAAATAGAAGTTGGGTTTGAAGTTGATTGCGATTGGATTTTTTTCATTGCGCCAATAAGCTTAGCAGGGCCCGCTGCATAGCCAATACGCCAGCCAGTCATTGCATACGCTTTAGACACACCGTTTAACACGATTGTGCGGTCATAAAGGTCTGGTGCAACAGTTGCGATGTTATAGAATTCGTCATCCCAACGGATTGGTTCGTACATATCATCAGAAGCGATATAAACTTCTGGGTATTTACGAAGAACGTCAGCCAAAGCTTCCAATTCAGCTTTAGTGTAGATCATACCTGTTGGGTTTGATGGACTGTTTAAAACCACTAAACGAGTTTTGTCTGTGATCGCTGCTTCAAGTTGAGCAGGTGTGATTTTGAAACGTTGTTCTTCACCACATTTTACAATAACAGGAACACCTTCAGCGATAATCACCATATCTGGGTAGCTTACCCAAAATGGTGCAGGGATGATCACTTCATCACCTTTGTTTAACAAAGCTAATGCTAAGTTAAAGAATGACTGCTTGCCGCCACAAGAAACCAAAATTTGGTTTGCAGCATAATCAAGGTTATTGTCACGCTTGAATTTTGCAATAATCGCTTTTTTAAGGCCAGGCGTACCATCTACAGCGGTGTACTTTGTGAAACCGTTGTTAATCGCTGCAATTGCTGCATCTTTGATGTGTTGTGGGGTGTCGAAGTCAGGTTCACCTGCGCCCAAGCCAATAACGTTCTTGCCTGCCGCTTTTAATTCAGCAGCTTTGTTGGTAACAGCAAGAGTTGGGGACGGTTTGATGGCATTCACACGATCAGAGAGACGTACGTCCACGGCAGTATTCCTTCTTATAGGGTTTAAAAAATAAAAAGCACACTATCTTAGCTTAAAAAACTCAAGCAAGGCGTTTAAAAACACAGATTTTCTGCAAAAAACATAAAAAAAATTCAATTTTGAAGTGATGATTTCAAAAATGTACAGAATTAGGAAGTTTCTCGCATCTTTATGAAAAAAACTTTAAAATAAGCGCAATTTGATGAGAGTGATGGTCATGAGTAAGCAACAGCCTACTTCAAAAAAACCTTTGGTGAATCTCCCATTCCCAATGCCAAATGCAGAACAAAGTGCTGACGATGTTGCACATAATCAGGTTCGTCCAAAACCTGAACAGTATGCAGATCGTACTTGGATGCCACCACGTGGCACCCGTCGTTCAATGGGTAAACGTTGATTCGCCATTGAGATAAAAAAGCGCCCTAAACAGGGCGCTTTTTTATTGATCATTCGCTGGGTTGTAATTGCTAACCCGTCGATCATTTTCTGCATAGTAGGTTTTTTTGTGTTCATACATCGCAGTGTCGGCACGTTTAAGCATATCTTCAACCCGCTCATTTGGCTGGCTGGTGGCAGTGCCAACCGACACACTAATCGGTTGATGATTATTAAATTGGTTATCCACCATTAAGAGTTCATGTAAACTTTCAATACAGTGGTTCAATGCGGCTTCATCGGCGGCAGGTAATAACACCACGAATTCATCACCACCGATCCTTGACGCAGAGTATTGTGTATTTTCAATTAACTGATTCAGGGTATTCCCCATACGGCGTAATAAGCTATCGCCTTGATCATGGCCGAGGTTGTCATTGATAGCTTTTAAGCCATTCATATCAAGGAAAATACAAGACACAGGGCGCAGGTTATTGCGCTCAAGTCGGTTGATTTCAGTGCTGTAGAAAGAGCGGTTATAAAGTTTGGTTAAGACATCATGCTTGCCTAAGTATTCAAGATAATTTTCGGCTTTTTTACGTGCAGTAATATCTGTGAGCGCCAGTTGAACCATACCCCAATCGTCTTCGAAGCCTGGAAACACGGCAAAATGTAACAGCACATGGCGAATACTGCCATCGAGCGCGTAGTTGACCGCTTCGCAGTTATGTTGAATATTGCCATCCCATAGTTCGAGCAACTGATGTCGAAAGGTCTGTTGGGTTTCGTTCTGAAAGACTTTATGCAAATTTTTAAGTAAATGGTCTTTGTCACGTGCAGCAAACAAATCGAGTGTGGCTTGGTTTACATCAGTAACCATGATGTCTCTGAGGCATTCATTAATAAAGTCATTGTGGACATCAAGGAAGGTTTTAAAGTCACTGATCCCCAAACGACGTAAATGATCTAAACGTGCTTTGACTCGGCTAAAGTCCTCGACTCAAAGTGAAGTAGGCGAATATTGAAAACGTGCTTCAGCAATTAAACGACTTTTTTCTTCTAAACGTTGTGCATTGGCATAAGGCGTGATGTCTTCCGTGGTGATCAAAACCAATGAAAGATCATGTTCATGACCAGGGAGCACCGTCCCGCGCAGGCGAATGTCAAGGCGATGACCTGTAAGTGTATAATTTACAGCAGTATTTTCAAATAAAGTTTCACCATTCCAAAGTGCGACCAGCTCATTTAAATGAGTGCTTGACATATCTGCTTTAAAAATTTGCGCAAGGTTCGCAGTTAAATCTTCAAAACTTTCGGCTTCAAATTGTTTTAAGGTTTGCGGGTTGACATGCAGGACTTTAATTTTATGCGCACAACTTAAAATACGTGATTTGTCTTCCAACAGAAAAGACGTAATATCTTCAACACCTTCACTCCGCCAAAGATCGAATTGTTTTTGTACTTCGCTAAAGTCTTCTAACCACATGGCAATGGGAGATAATTCAAAAATAGGAGAGTCCAATAATTGCATTTATATCTCGTTTTTATGTTGGAATTTAAAGCAGTATAAGCGCTAAAAAACTTTTTAAAATAATGTGATAAAAAAAGTTATTTTTAAAATTTATGTGAGTTTATGGTGGGATTTAGTCAAAAAATGTATATTGATTGCTCATAGAAAGTGTATAAGCTCCAATAGTTTTGGAGTTTAAAGAGCGTGTATGCTGATAGCGATAAGCGCTAAATGCTTTGAGGTCTATAGCGAAAAGTTTGTGATTGTTGATATTGATGGTCGCGCCAAAATAAATTGATTACCAATAGGTTTGGAATCAATACCATGAAGAATAAATAAATCAAAAAATTCTTTCGTTGTTGTTGGTAGATCTGCATGAAGTCTTGGCTGCTGATGGTTGTGTTGTCTGCTGTGACCGATAACACTAAAATTTCTGGGTAGATAAACTGGCGACTGTCAGTGTAATAACGGATACTGACTTTTTGTTGTTGAAAGTTTTCTAAGAGTGGGCAGCTTTTAAAGCGATCCATAAAATTACAGACCAGTCTTAGTGGTTGCTGCTGAGAGGGTTCATTTAACACAACATCTTCATAATGTGATTTATTGCGCCCAGAGCCCACAGTGTAGCTATTTAATAGAATTTGTCCCTCGACGTGTTGTGGGTTGGGTATGTGGTTTGCAATACGCACAGCTGAATAGTCGGTAAATTTGCTGAGACTGGAAAGTGCAAAAACATTAATGATGAAGAAGGGCGCCGTCATGAATAAAATATTTAAGAGGAGGTTGTTCTTTTTCGGTTGTTCGTTCTTTATCTTTTTGAGGAAGGATAAGCAAATAACAAAGATAAAATATACAGGGGATAGATTTATAAAATTAAAATCTTGAAACTGAGGCAGTTGATAAAATGCAATCAGCATGACAACGGCAATAGCTATATTGAAAAGAGTATGCTTGTTTCTCTTGGATTTTAGAGCTTTAAGCTGTCTATTTATTCTCATGATTTTTTTAAATTTTTGAAAAGTATGATTATGATTCAGTGTGTAAGTGAACCTTTAAAAGTTAAAAATAGAAAAGTGGAAACAGTACTGTCACATTTTTTTGTAGTAGTTGGCGATTGGAGGATATGGGAAGTCTTCAACAGTTCTATTATTTTTAACGAAAAAAGCCAATCTGATAGATTGGCTTTTTTGAGAAGACTGGATTTAACGTAAGGCTTTTCGCGCACGATGTTCAGGCTTCGGAGGTGCGATTTCTCGTGTGCCTTGCCAAACTTCAATGAAGTCTTGCTCGTTAATATTATAAAGTTCCAAAAGTGCTAAAATGGCGCCACCAAACAGCATGCGTCCCTCAGCATTGGTCTCAAAATCAAATATTTTCCCAGACAGCGCATGTAAAATATCTTCAATTTCAAACACACGATCACGGCCATTACTGTCGGTTGGATACATGCGTGTGTTGAGAATAATTTTGGCTAAACTTTTTTCATTATCGGTTAAGGCCAAATGCTGAATCAGCATGTCATCATTTTGGGTACTGAAAATCACAGCATCGTTAAAAATAGTATGCAAAAACTTTTTACTTAGACGTGGCAGAGTTCTTTCCACAAATGGGCGAAATGATGCGGGGAAAATAACATTATGAGAAATGCCTTTAAACATAGGAGCAATTTCTTCAACTTTATAACCCGCAATACCGCAGCCAATAGAGGTTAGAAAGTAAGTTATTTTAGGATGATTTTTGGTATAGATTTTAAAGTCATCAATATAGTGTTGAATTTGCGAGAGCGGCATTTGTTGTAAGTGTTCGTTCATAGTGGGAATGGCATAACTTTGCCCTGACCAACCACGTCCGACGCCTTTGATTGCGCCAAAGTGTTCAAGTGCAGTTCGGGCAGCGCCATCAGCATGTTGACCTGCCATGTTACTACCAAACACAAATACGGTATGTTCATCTAGGTTTTTGACGATGCTTTCGTCATGATATTGGTAAGTCATAGGCTCTGATTTTTCGCTCTTCTTCACTTCATGTTGCCTTTGAAATACGGGGGGGTCAAGTGAAAAATCTTTGTAATATTTTCAGTAAATTACATTAAAAATCTAAAAGCGAGAATTGCTCGGGATTGAATCTGTTAAAATAGGCGGTTGAAGAAGCAAATCTTGGGATATGTCTGTGAGTGAGAAACAACCTTTTGATTTAGTCACCAATTACCAACCCGCAGGTGATCAGCCGCAAGCCATCGAAAAGCTTGTTGCTGGAATAGAAAAGGGCTATCACGACCAGTTGTTACTTGGGGTTACGGGTTCTGGTAAAACCTATACCATGGCCAACGTGATTGCGCGGACGCAACGTCCGACCATTGTCATGGCGCATAATAAAACCTTAGCTGCACAGCTTTATGGTGAGTTCAAATCTTTCTTTCCGAACAATGCTGTCGAATATTTTGTTAGTTATTATGACTATTACCAACCTGAAGCCTACGTGCCATCTTCAGACACATTCATTGAAAAAGATTCAGCGATCAATGACCACATTGACCAAATGCGTTTATCTGCAACACGTTCGCTCCTAGAGCGTCGAGATGCAATTATTGTTGCTTCAGTTTCTGCTATTTATGGTTTGGGTGACCCCAATGCCTATATGAGCATGCTGCTGCATATTGTACAGGGCGATCGTATCGCACGTGATGACATCATTCGTCGTTTGGTGGAAATGCAATATAGCCGTAATGAGCTTGAGTTTTTACGCGGTACCTATCGTATTCGTGGGGAAATTATTGATATTTTCCCTGCCGAATCGGATCAGCATGCGATTCGGATTGAGTTGTTTGATGATGAAGTCGATTCGATTCGTTGGTTTGATCCACTGACAGGCAAACTGGTACGTAAAGTTCCGCGTGTAACCATTTACCCAAAAAGTCACTATGTAACACCGAAAGATAATTTAGAGCGCGCCATCGGCACGATTCGTGAAGAGTTAAAAGAGCGTTTAGGTTTCTTTCGTGCACATGACAAATTGCTTGAAGCACAGCGAATTGAGCAACGTACCCGTTATGATTTAGAAATGATGCAGCAGTTGGGCTATACCAACGGTATTGAAAACTATTCACGTCATTTATCCGGTCGTCCTGCGGGCGAAGCGCCGCCAACCTTATTTGATTATGTTCCTGACGATGCCTTACTAATTATTGATGAGTCACACGTGACTGTGCCGCAAATTGGCGCGATGTATAAAGGTGACCGTTCGCGTAAAGAAAACTTGGTGAATTATGGTTTCCGTCTTCCTAGTGCGCTAGATAACCGCCCAATGCAGTTTGAAGAATGGGAGCGGATTACGCCAGCAACGATTTATGTCAGTGCTACACCAGCCAAATACGAGATTGAAAAAGCCGAGCAAATAGCTGAGCAGGTGGTTCGTCCTACAGGGTTGATTGACCCCGAAATTGAAGTACGTCCGGTATTGACTCAAGTTGATGATGTCTTATCTGAGATCAATATCCGCAAAGATGTAGATGAGCGTGTTTTGGTAACCACCTTAACCAAACGTATGGCAGAAGATTTAAGCTCGTATTTGAAAGAGTATGGAGTCAAAGTTGCCTATCTGCACTCAGATATTGATACCGTTGAACGGGTGAAAATTATTCATGACTTACGTTCAGGTGTCTACGATGTCCTCGTCGGGATCAACTTACTACGTGAAGGCTTGGACATGCCTGAAGTGTCTTTGGTGGCGATTTTGGATGCGGACAAAGAAGGTTTCTTGCGTTCTGAGCGGTCTTTGATTCAAACCATTGGTCGTGCAGCACGTAATGTAAAAGGCAAAGCGATTTTATATGGTGATCGGATTACCGATTCGATGCAAAAAGCCATCGATGAAACAGCCCGTCGTCGTGAAAAACAAATGGCCTTTAATGAGCTGCATGGCATTATTCCACGTAGCACCATCAGACAAAATAAAAAGGATATTGATACAGGTGAAGTGCTGACAGATGATCAAGTTGAAATTGGTATCACTGATCAACACCAAACGCTCAGTGCAGATGAGCGGCACTTGCTATCCGATCCGAAACTTCTTGCCAAGCACTTAAGCAAGCTGGAAAAAGAAATGTTGAAAGCTTCTAAAGAGTTACAGTTTGAGCAAGCTGCACGTCTGCGAGATGAAATTTTGCGCTTAAAAGCACAACTTCTAACCTAAGTTGCATTTACATAACGCTACAGTAATTTGGGTAGAAAGCATTATTTTTTAAAGAGATGTTTATTTTTAGATCATAAATTCTGAAATATTAAAGGTACAGTTTATGTCTGCAAATCTTCCAAAGGCGGGTTTTACACTTGCCAAAATTGCTGTAGGTGGTGCTGTTTTAGTCGGGTTAGGCATGGCAACCATGGCTTACGCCCAGAGCAAACCCTTAGCCGTGGTGGATAAGGTTGAATTAGACCGTTATTTGGGTGTTTGGTACGAAATTGCACGTAAGCCCATGTACTTCCAAAATAAATGCGGAACTAATGTCTCGGCTACTTATACCCTGAATGAAAATGGCAATGTGACAGTAGATAACCGCTGTTATGCTCAAGATGGTAAGCTGATGCAGTCCATAGGTGAAGCATTTGTACAAAACCCACCTTTTAATAGTAAGTTGAAAGTGAGTTTTTTACCTGAGGCGGTGCGTTGGTTACCTGTGGCACGCGGGGATTATTGGATATTAAAAATTGATGATGACTATCAAACGGTTTTAGTGGGTGAGCCACGACGTAAGTATATGTGGGTGCTTTCTCGTTCGCCACAACCAGACCAAAAAGTCATTAATGAATACTTAGAATATGCAAAGTCAGTGGGTTATGACTTGAATGATCTGATTCATACCAAACAATTGCAAAAGTAAAATTTATTAAGTCTTGAAAGCCATGCTGAAGCATGGCTTTTTTAGTTTCATATACGTATCTTAAAACTTGAATAATAAAGCTTTATACAGTCGAACGCTTTATAATCGGAACCTAGTAAAAAATCGTGTAATTCAATGTGGGGTGAAGGATGTATAAAGGTGTCGCACTATCGGTTTTAGCATCCGTCACTTTTGGGGTTTTGTATTTTTATACCTTTTTTTTAAAGCCTTTAGATAGTGAGCAAACTTTTGCTTGGCGTATGCTTTCGACCTTACCCTTTTTAACCGCATTCATGTGGTGGAGTGGTGATTTAAAACTCATTTCGGAGTTGTTTAAGCGTATCTTTAAACAACCTTGGATGTTTGCTTTGTTATTGTTTAGTTCGGTTTTATGTACCACGCAGTTGTGGCTATTTTTATGGGGACCTATGAATGGTCGCGGCCTACAGGTGTCGCTTGGCTATTTTTTGCTGCCTTTGGTCATGGTGTTGGTTGGTTGCATCCTTTACAAGGAAAAACTATCCCGCTGGCAAATGGCTGCGGTAGCCCTTGCAGTGCTAGGGGTAGGACATGAAATTTGGCGTATTGGTAGCATGGCATGGGAAACAGTCTATATCGCTTTGGCTTATCCTTTGTATTTCTTCCTGCGCCGTGTTTGTAAAACGGATCATTTGGGTGGCTTCTGGTGGGATCTGTTTCTAATTTTACCTGTCGCGTTCTATTTGGGCTTTGTGCATGGCGATAGTTTGGCTTTGATACAACAGTTTCCACACCTGATTTTGGCGGTCATCGGACTGGGTTTCTTAAGTGCGATGGGACTTGGAAGTTATATACTTGCGAGTCGTTATTTACCTTTTGTGATCTTTGGTTTGCTGAGTTATTTGGAGCCTGTTTTACTGGCAGGAGCATCAGTTGCCATGGGGGAGCGTATAGAGGCAGGTGAGTGGTTTACTTATATTCCAATTTGGTTCGCAGTCTTATTGCTTATTATTGAAGGTGTGTTGCATTTATATAAGCAGCAACAAAATAAAAAACAGCTCGAACGAAATATTGAGCATTTTGAAAAACAGCACCATTCAGACTAATTTGATGATGTTTGGAGCTGTCATTGCACTAGAATTTGGGCGATAAGCAAGTTTCTTATTTGTTTCTTGCCCTTTAAGAATAGTTGACTGTTTGATAAAACATCATTTGCGTAACTGTTTATTTTTTATCTAAAAAATATTTTTTTAATTTTTATACTGCAAAATCATAAGACTAAATGCAATCATTTCTTAAATTAATAATGGATATACGACAAAAAACATCATGCATTTGCAGCTTTCGATTCAAACTTGGCGCTAAATCCTTTACAATTGTTGGGTTTTAAAATTTACGCTTAGATTAAATTAATTAGAGGACGTATCTGTGAGCAAAGAGACTATCATCGCCCTACACGCAGAACACCAAGGTCGCTGGAAAAACCGTGAAGAAATCGCGGAACAAATGATCGCTTTGATCGGTCAGCTTTACCGTGAAAAAAATATTGTGGTTTCAGTGTTTGGACGTTCTTTAGTTAACCGTTCAGTTATCCAAATTTTAAAAGCGCACCGTTTCACTCGTATGATGGACGTTGAGCTTTCAGTTGTACACACGTTCCCAATTCTTGAAGCGTTGGCTAAAATTGAAAATATTGGTACTGCTGAAATTGATCTAGGCAAATTAGCCGTTGCTTTTAAAGAGCAAGGTGGCGATGTTGATGCATTTGTTGCAGCAGCTGTTAAATCAGTAGAAGGTCGTGCGACTTCAGTAGAAGGTCGTGACGTTGTTCTTTATGGTTTTGGTCGTATCGGTCGTATTCTTGCACGTTTAATGATTGGTCAGTCTGGTCTTGGACGTGGTTTGAACCTAAAAGCGATTGTGGTTCGTAAGTCATCTGATGGTGATTTGGAAAAACGTGCATCTTTATTACGCCGTGACTCAATCCATGGTCCATTCTCTGGTACGATTTCTGTTGATGAAGAAAACGAAGCAATCATTGCAAACGGTCAATTCATCAAAGTGATTTATGCGTCGAACCCAACTGAAGTTGATTATACCGATTATGGTATTAGCAATGCGTTAGTGATCGACAACACAGGTAAATGGCGTGATGCTGAAGGTCTTGCTCAACACCTTAAGTGTCCAGGTGCTGCACGTGTGATCTTGACTGCACCAGGTAAAGGCGACATGAAGAATGTTGTATTTGGTGTGAACCAAGCAGATATTCTTGATGAAGATACCATTATCTCTGCTGCAAGCTGTACAACCAACGCAATTACACCAACACTTAAAGTTTTGCATGACAAATACACAGTGTTGAATGGTCATGTTGAAACAGTTCACTCGTTCACAAACGACCAGAACTTAATCGACAACTACCATAAAGCAGACCGTCGTGGTCGTGCTGCAACATTGAACATGGTAATTACTGAAACTGGTGCGGCTAAAGCGGTTGCTAAAGCACTTCCAGCACTTCAAGGTAAACTGACAGGTAACTCTGTACGTGTTCCAACACCAAACGTTTCACTTGCGATTTTGAACTTAACTTTAGATAAAGAAGTTGATCGTGATGAAGTGAACGAATACATTCGTAAAATTTCAATCAGCTCTAGCCTTCAAGGTCAGATCGGTTATACAAACTCGACTGAAGTTGTATCATCTGACTTTATCGGTTCGCGTACTGCTGGTGTATTTGATGCGCAAGCAACCATTACTTCGGGCAACCGTTTAACTGCGTATGTTTGGTACGATAACGAAGTAGGTTATAGCTGCCAAGTATTACGTATTGCAGAGCAAATGGGTGGCGTAAGCTATCCTAAAATTCCTACTGAAACAAATGCATAATTTGTAGTAGTGATCAAAAAGAGCCTCATATGAGGCTCTTTTTTTACTTGCTGATTTATAAAATTTGTACATATATGTCAGGATTGGCATAAGTATTGAATTTCATGGTAAGAGTTGCCAATGCTTAATTCTGACTTATTTACTTAGAATAATTGGAACGTTTTTATCGAAATAGACATTTATATATTTATCGAGTCGGGTTGGAATAACCTGTAAACAGACTGGGCTGACAAAAGGATTAGGCTTGTCAGATGAAGAATCAAAATAAAAAAGGAATTTGACTTTGCAAGTGAAACACCTGCTCAGTGGATTGGTATTTATTGTGTTAGCAATCATCTGTGGTGTATTCATCGCTATTTGGATATTTAAACACTTTAATATTTATATTCCATTAGAAAATCAAAAGTCAGTATTGATCTGCAAGAGCCTTTACAAGCTGAGGTTAAAATTCATGATGCCTTAGATGTGGATGTCACAGGGTGCGTCAATGCAGAAATTCCAATTCGTGAAAACCTGAATATTCCCCTGACCCAAACACTGACTCCACAGGTATATTTTGATAATTAGGTTCTGATTAAAACCACCATTCCAGTGCGTTAAACCTTGAAAATTAATCAGAATGTGCCTGTAGATACCAAGGTACAAGTGAAAGTCATGGGGCGAGATGTGACTTTGCCTTTAAAAGGCAATATTCCTATTCAGTTGGATGTGCCGATTCATATCGATGTGCCACTTGAACAGCAGGTACACCTCAAATTTGATGCACCTGTGAAAACCGTGCTGAAAGAAAACCTACATATTCCAGTCAATAGAGTGGTTAAAACTAATATTCCAATACAGGGACATTTAAATGTTCCAATTAAAACGGCATTGAAAGCGTCGGTGGATGTGCAAAATACATTACCAATTGAAATCAAGCAGGGTGAGTTGAAAATTCCACTTAATAGCTTGCAATTACTGCGTGAAAAACCTCTACCTCAAGAACACGTGAAGCCATAGGAGGGAGTATGTGGATATTCCAGTCTGCGAAGCGGCTTGTACTGAGTTTTGTGTGTGTTGTAATTTTAGTGGGTGCGCTGTTTTGGTTGTACCTGAATATTCAAGCCAGTATGCAAGTGTCTGCGAGTGAAGCCCAAATTCAACTATCAGACTCCTTACCGACAAAAATCCAAGTGGGTAATTATTTAGAAACCCAATCTGTTGGGACTTTAGATACACAGCTGAAAATTGATCAGAAAATCAACCTGCCTTTGACTGGGAAATATTTGGCAAATTTAGAGTTTGAAGTAGAAGTACCCGTTTCAGTATCGGTTGATTATCAAACTGAGGTACTCATTGATGAGAACATGTCGTTGGAGACCAATACGGATTTAATTTATCAAAATAAACTATTGCCTAAGTTCCCACTCACTTTAGATATTCCGATTAAGCTGGCTGTACCATTTCATTTAAAGCAGGACTATCAGATCCCAATCAAAATTATGTTTAATGGCTTGGTCTATTTGGAGTTTGATGAGCAAGTACCACTGCATGTGTTGCATCAGTTTGCACCACAGTTAAATTTGAATGACCCAATGACTATGCGAAAAATAGCAAACTTCAATGCGACCATGTACAACATAGAGCGAAGTACGACGGCGAACTTGGAGATGAATATGACACTACCCGTGAAGAACATTCATCCATAAAAAACACCACCAATTATTGGTGGTGTTTGAATGTGAAGATTAAATGGGTGACTTAAAGTGAGGCTTTGATCGCATCTTGAATACTGGTGGTCTTACGCCCAATCAATTGTTCTAGGTCTTTACTGTCGCAGTACATCGCGCCTTTGGCGGTTTGCACATCGGCATCCACAATCACATCGATCAAGTGTGCTGGGAGGCTGGCTTGAATTAAGCCTTGACGCAGGTCATCGGCGGACAAATTTTGATAGATGACTGGCTTATGTGCTGCCTGACTGATGAATTGAGCCAAATTAGCTTTAGTAAAACTTTCTGAACCTGCTAGCTCATAGGTTTTATTCTCATGGCCCGTTGAGGTTAAGACTTTCGCTGCAGCTTCAGCATAATCTATACGCGATGCTGAGCTAATTCGACCGTCTTTCGCTGCGCCAAAAAGCGTCCCAATTTCAATAGTATGAGCAACACCTGCAAGGTAGTTTTCGCTATACCAGTTATTTCTTAAGAAGGTATAAGTGATTCCACTGTCTTGAATTAGTTTTTCGGTTTCACGGTGTTCTTGGGCTAAGCCGAGTGGGGACGTATCTGCACGAAGTAAGCTGGTATAAGCAAGATAAGGTACGCCTGCTACTTTCGCAGCATCAATCACTGCTTGGTGTTGAGGTGTACGGCGACCAATTTCATTGGCTGAAATGAGTAATAACTTATCTATTCCTGATAGAGCAGGAACTAATGTTTCAGGGTGGTCATAATCAAACTCACGCGGCTCAATACCTTGGACTTTGAAATGTTCAGCTTTATCAATTTTACGAACCAGCGCAACAATATTCTGGGCAGCAGTCAGCTGCAAAAGTTGCTCTATAACGAGGTTACCAAGTTGTCCTGTTGCACCTGTGATTGCAATTTTCATAATTCACCTATGTTGGTTGTTTTCTATACTTGATGGTTGTATCTTAATCTGTTAACTTACTAAATGTAAGTACATACCAAAAAGTAAGTAATAAACCAAATGGAGAGAAATGATGCACACCTATGCGACAAGCAAATTGTTAGGTCAAGTTTTATCCACGGAGTGTCCGTCTCGTGAAATTTTGGAGCATCTTACGAGTAAATGGTCGGTACTGGTGTTGCGCTGTTTAAGTGATGGCGTACATCGTTTTAGTGAGCTCAAGCAGCGTATAGAAGGCGTGAGTGAGAAAATGCTTTCTCAGACGCTCAAAACGCTTGAGCATGATGGCTTTATTCTACGGACGGTCTATCCTGTGGTGCCGCCCAAAGTAGAGTACCAATTGACGATCTTGGGTTCTCAAGCTGCTGAGAAAACCATGTATTTGATTGGGTGGATTGAAAAAAGTTTGCCTGAAATTCTAGAAAGCAAAGAACGAGTGGCAGCTTTAAAATAAAAGATAACAAGTATTGTGGATTGGTTGTGATAATCCTTAATTGCATTTTAAGAGTGAATTCCTCATGAGTGCGGAAGTGGATTAGAGCTGATTCAAATTTCAGGCTGTGAAAAGTCTTGTTATCAAACAAGCTATTCTTTTAGTGTGCTATTTTGATGTGAAAGTCCTTCTTGAAAGTAAAAGTTGAGTAGGGTTGAATAAAATGAGTTGAAGAGCGATCTAATGACTAAATGCTCAGCACATTTAAATTAAAAAATGAATAAAATCAGGTGAAAAGTGTCGAAAAGTTAGATTTTGGTATTTTTGTGACTAAATTTCATGTTTCGCTGAATAATTCTATTCGAGAAATTTTGTAAAATATGGCAGAATATGCGGTTTTAAAGTATTTAGAGGATTGGCAGCATGCGCTTTGTTGATGAAGCAGTCATTACCGTAGAGGCTGGCGACGGTGGCAATGGCGTAGCCAGTTTTCGCCGTGAAAAATTCGTACCTTTTGGTGGTCCAGACGGTGGTGATGGTGGTCGTGGTGGTAGCGTATTTATCGAAGCTGATGATAATACCAGTACCCTTGTAGACTTCCGTTATACTCGCCGCTTCCGTGCGGAGCGAGCTAAAAATGGTCGTGGCGCGAACTGCGCAGGCCGTGGTGGTGAAGACACAGTATTAAAGGTTCCTGTAGGTACAACCATTGTTGATACTGACTCAGGTGACATTATTGGCGACTTGGTTGAAAGTGGTCAGCGTGTGCTTGTTGCAGCGGGTGGTGATGGTGGTTTGGGTAATACTCACTTTAAATCATCGACGAACCGTTCGCCACGTAAGTGTACCCATGGTTTTAAAGGTGAATTCCGTGAAATTCGTTTAGAGCTAAAAGTACTGGCCGATGTTGGCTTACTAGGTATGCCAAATGCAGGTAAATCGACGTTTATTCGTGCCGTATCAGCAGCAAAACCTAAGGTTGCAGACTATCCATTTACTACGATGGTTCCAAACCTTGGTGTGGTTGATGCAGACAGTCACCGTTCATTTGTGATGGCGGATATTCCTGGCTTGATCGAAGGGGCTTCTGAAGGTGCGGGTCTTGGTATTCGTTTCTTAAAGCACTTGGCGCGTACGCGTATTTTGCTTCACATTGTGGATGTTCAGCCGATTGATGGTTCTGATCCTGCATACAATGCAAAAGCGATCTTGGGTGAATTAGAGAAATTCTCTCCGACACTTTCAAAGTTACCTATCGTTCTAGTGTTAAACAAAGTTGACCAACTTGCAGATGATACGCGTGATGAATGGTGTCAGCATATCTTAGATGAAATGCAGTGGGATGGCCCTGTATTTAAAACTTCAGGTTTGATGTCTGAAGGGACAAAACCAGTTGTGTATTACCTGATGGATCAAATTGAGCAACAACGTGAACGTGAGCTTGAAGATCCTGATTATGCAGCAGAAGTGAAAGCATTCCGTGAGCAGCTTGAAGCTGAAACACGCGAACAAACTATTGCCGCTAAAGAAGCATATCGTGAAATGCGTCGCCAACAACGTCTTGCAGGCCTGTTGGCTGATGATGATGAAGACGATGATGAAGATGACGGCGAAATGGAAGTGTTTTACGTACGTTAAGCTCGTAATGAGTAACTGAGGACAAGATGATAGAAGTGGTAGATGGGCAACGTAAGCTCGAAGCTTGTAAACGAATCGTTGTTAAAATCGGATCATCTTTACTCACAGCAAATGGGCAAGGTCTAGATATAGATGCAATTTCGCATTGGGCGAAACAAATTGCAGATCTACACAATGCCGGACATGAGATTATTCTGGTGTCGTCAGGAGCTGTGGCTGAAGGTATGGTTCGTATGAAGCTAGACAGCCGACCCACCGATCTACCCAGTCTTCAGGCGTGTGCTGCCATTGGTCAGATGGGCCTTATTCATACGTGGTCGAGTGTGCTTGAAAAATATCACATTCAGACTGCGCAAGTGTTATTAACCCATGATGACTTGGCAGACCGTCGTCGTTATTTGAACTCATGTGACGCTTTACAGAACTTGATTGAATGGCATGTGATTCCTGTAATCAATGAAAACGACACGGTTTCGACCGATGAAATTCGCTTTGGTGACAATGATACGTTGGCCGCGATGGTTGCAGGTCAAGTGCATGCAGATTTGTTAATTATTTTGACTGATCAGCAAGGCATGTTCGACTCAGACCCACGTTCAAATCCAGACGCTAAACTGTTCCATACCGTGCGTGCTTTAGATGAGAGCTTGTTTGATATGGCTGGCGGTGGCGGCAAGTTTGGTCGTGGTGGGATGTTGACCAAAGTTCGTGCAGCACGCTTGGCTGCAAAGTCTGGCTGTCCAACGCTGATTGCCAGTGGTGAAAGCGACAATGTGCTTGCACGTTTGATGGATGGTGAAATGCTTGGGACATTGTTTATTACTGACAATGACCGCATTACTGCTCATCAACAGTGGTTAGCAGCTCACTTACAAACTGCGGGTCGTTTGGTGTTGGATGATGGTGCTGTCAAGGCGATTAAAGATAATCATCGTAGTTTACTTCCAGTTGGTGTGAAAGCTGTGGAAGGGCATTTTGAACGCGGTGACGTGGTTGAATGTGTTGATATCCAAGGCGGACGTGTTGCGGTTGGACGTGTCAACTTTAGTTCGCGCTCTGCGGAGTTGGTAAAGGGCTTGGCGTCAGATAAAGTTCACCAAGTCCTAGGTGAAGCACGTTCACTTGAGATGATCCATCGAAACCACATGGCGATCTACTGATTTAAACGCATTAAAGAAATCCCGCTTTCGAGCGGGATTTTTTGTTTTAAAGTGAAAGTTATTTGATATAGCCTTTTTGAATGAGGGGCTTAAATAAGTAAAAGTGAATGGTGAGTGCCCATTGCATGATTTTCTCTTTATAGAGATTCCAAAGCTTTAATCCAAAGAAGTTTAAGGCAAAAGCCAATAGAAAAGCCCCGAGCATATCTAAAGGGAAGTGCACACCAAGATAAACACGTGACCATGCAACCAGCCAAGCCATAATCAAGAGAAAAGCTCCCACTTTACGCTGCGCAGAGAATAGATAAGAAAAGGCGATACTGCTAAAAATCAGCATATGGTCACTCGGGAAAGAGCCATTGGGTGCATGGTAAATGAGAGTGCGTCCGACCTCCATGACAAAAGGCCGTGGGTGATAATACACATGAGAAATACATTGGCTGATCAAAATGGCGATACTGGTAAAAATAAACGCCTTCAATATCTGTTTTTTAGTGTCATAGTTACCACGTAGCCAAAACCAAGCAAACAGTAAAATCATACAATAGAGCAGGTCATTGGCGATGAAAATGGCAAAATGAATACTGGTATTAGTGGCTTCAGGAGAAGCATTAATCCATGAAAAAAGCGATAAATTAAGTTCTGAAAGAGTCATGAAAGTGGATTGTGTTTATAAAGTACGGAAGAGAGTCATAATTTTGTCATATTGTTAAAATAAAAAAGACCACAAAAATGTAGTCTTTTTTACTAGGGTCTGTTGAGAATTACCGAGAGTTAATTAAACTCGCGCACAGTTGAATCATGGCTTCAAAACTCGTATCTGTTTTACAACTACGCATCGCTATACGTTTAAATTCTTTTAACTTACAGAAATA
>NZ_MVON01000039.1:0-22344 GCF_002018925.1 Acinetobacter sp. MF4642 | reverse complement strand
CTGGGTATATTGGTTCAATAAAAAGCGTGTACACAGTGCACTGGGTTATGTATCGCCTTTTGAGTTTGAAGCAATGTACTATGATAAGATTAACCCGTTAGGTCAGGTGGCCTAACTTAAATAAAAAAGCCTCCGACAAACCCGGTACGGTTCACAATAGTTTTTCCATTTATTTTTAAAGTCTTCTACAGCTTTCTCTGCTTCTTCCTCTTTGGCATAGACAGGTGATTTCTTTACTTCATCTACTATCTGATTAAAAATTTCACCTTCCTCTTTGAAGAGATTGCTATAAATACTTTTAGCTTTTTCTACGTCTGAACCCATTTGATGAAAAGTCATCAATGTGTCTGCTGCATATGCAATTCCATCACATTGTTCATTGTCATCCGCGTATGAAAAGGAACAAGTTAGTAATAATATCGAGAAAATTATTGGTTTTTTCATAATGGGAAATTTCATTTTAAAAATGAATACTAAAAGATTTCTATGGATATTAAAATCCATAGAATTTTACTTCATTTAACATAATAGAGCTTATACGAAATGCTTTTTAAAATATCATTGTTTTTCATATAGTTAAAATTTTTTCATCCCCCCTAAAAAACAATAAAAAACCGACTTGGAAACAAGTCGGTTTCTTTTTAAGCAAAACTGTAACTTTTAGCCAATAAAATTGATCAAAAAACATTCATTTTTGCGTTTTTTCCTGATTTCTCAAGGGTCACAGTTTAGAAATAATCCCCAATTTCTGCGGACAACTCTTGGGATAAAAAGTGACCAAACTTGTACGTTTTGGCGCACATTCATTCAGGTGCTTTGCGTCTATGCCATTCTTCATCAATTTCTTATCATGGGGACATAGAGAGCAGGATGCTCCAGATAAGAATAATAAGATCAGATACAAGGAATGTGAGGTACGACAGGAGTTATACCTAAGCATCAAATACGAAAAACCCCGACAGGATGTCGGGGTTTTTTATTAACTATCTAAATCAAATTTCCACATTAAAGAAAACTTGGTAAACCTTTAGCAGGATCTGTTTCACGTGCCGCTTGAGCATCTGCTACAGTCATACCTAAGGCATTAGCAACGCCTTGCCCATAAGCTGGATCGCAAGCATAACAGTTGCGGATATGACGGTATTTGATGAAATCTAGCGCATCACCCATCGCTGCGGCCGTGTTATTAAACAATGCTTGTTTCTGCTCATCATTCATCAAATTGAACAGGGCACGGGGCTGGCTGAAGTAGTCATTGTCATCTTCGCGGAAGTCCCAGAAATCAGCATCACCGGTAATCTTTAATGCTGGTTCTTTAAACTGAGGTTGTTCCTGCCACTGGTTAAAACTGTTCGGTTCATAATGTGGCAATGAACCATAGTTGCCATCCATGCGGCCCTGACCATCACGACGATTAGAGTTTACAGGGCAGCGTGCAGCATTGACCGGAACCTGTGAATGATTTACACCAACACGATAACGTGCTGCATCAGCATAGTTCACCAGACGCGCCTGTAACATACGATCCGGTGAGTAGCTAATTCCCGGTACCAGATTGCTTGGTGCAAAGGCAGCCTGTTCTACATCCTGGAAATAATTTTCCGGATTGCGGTTCAGTTCGAATTCACCGACTTCAATCAGTGGATAATCACCTTTCGGCCAGACTTTGGTCAGGTCAAATGGATGATAAGGAACTGTTTCAGCTTCCAGTTCCGGCATGATCTGAACGTACATTTTCCATTTTGGATACTCACCACGCTCAATGGCATCAAATAAGTCAGTCTGACTACTTTCACGATCTTTAGCAATCAAATCTGCTGCTTCAGCATCGGTCAGGTTCTGGATGCCTTGCTGGGTACGCATATGGAATTTCACCCAGAAGCGTTCATTTTGGGCATTGATAAAACTGAAGGTATGGCTGCCAAAACCATGCATATGACGGTAGCCAGCAGGAATACCGCGATCCGACATCACAATGGTCACCTGATGCAAGGCTTCAGGCAATAATGTCCAGAAATCCCAGTTATTGGTGGCACTGCGCTTGTTGGTTTTCGGGTCACGTTTGACTGCTTTATTCAGGTCAGGGAACTTACGGGCATCCCGCAGGAAAAACACCGGGGTATTATTGCCGACCAGATCCCAGTTGCCTTCTTCAGTATAGAATTTCAGGGCAAAACCTCGAATATCACGTTCTGCATCGGCCGCGCCACGTTCACCCGCCACCGTTGAGAAACGCGCAAACATTTCGGTTTTCTTGCCAACTTCAGAGAAAATTTTAGCGCGAGTATATTGGGTAATATCATTGGTCACGGTAAAGGTACCAAAAGCACCTGAACCTTTAGCGTGCATACGACGCTCTGGAATCACTTCGCGGACGAAGTTTGCTAATTTTTCATTCAACCATAAATCTTGGGCAAGTAAAGGTCCACGCGCACCTGCCGTCATACTGTTCTGATTATCGACCACAGGGGCACCAGCTTCAGTAGTCAGGTGGGTAACAGGACATTTTTTAGGGTCTTGACTCATACTATTAACTCCCGTTTCTTTTAATTTAAATTTCCTGCAGAAATTTAAGATTTTCAATCCCATCTTACCCTTTACTTGCTTATTAAAATATTAAACTAAGGATATTTTTGAAAATTTATAGCCAACTGATTTAACATAAAATCTCTTACACGAAATCCAGATTCAAGACATAAAAAAGCCCGACATCCTGTCGGGCTTTTTTATGTCTTAAATTTCTATAACTGAGTATTGATCTGATAGCGTGTATTACGTCCCCCACCTTCCAATTTGACGATACATTTTTTCTCAAGTAAGTCAGATAAATGACGAGTAGCTGTCGCCTTACTTGTTTTAGCAACTTTTTGATATTGTGACGCGCTAATACCATGTTCAAAGCCATTTTCCCCACCGTCTAATAAACGATTGAGGACTTTGCGCTGTTCTTCACTCAGGGCTAAATTTGAATATTTATGCCAAAACTGGCTTTTAAATAATGTCCGATTGATCTGTACTAAGGTTTTTTCAAGGCTATCATTCAATGTATCTAAAAACCAAACTAGCCAATCGGTGATATCAGAATCATTTTTTTGAGTTTGTTCTAATATCTCATAGTAACTTTTACGTTTATTCAATATCGCAGTAGACATAGCATATAAACGAATGCTCTGTTCATCCATTTGAGCTAAAGAAAGGTCTGTAAGTGTACGTGTAATACGTCCATTACCATCATCAAAAGGATGTAGGGTAACAAACCATAAATGGGTAATACCTGCACGTAACAGAGGATCAAGCAATGAATCATTTAGACTTTGATTAAACCAATCTATGAAGGCATTTAAGCGTTCTTCTAAGCCTTGTCTTGGCGGTGCTTCAAAATGCACTTTAGGATAGTCCAATCGACCTGAAACGACCTGCATAGGCTCTGCCCCCCTAAGTTGACCAATGCGTAAACGGTGCATTGTCCAATCTGGGTCATTGAAAAGCCAACGATGCCACTGCATGAGACGATTAACAGTCAATGGTTGCTTAACATCGTTAAGCGCATCTAGCATGATATTGGCTAAACCTTCTGATCGATCTGAGCTTGGATAAGGCTGTTCAAGTGTGACACCTAAGCGTTGAGCTAGAGATGATCGTAGTGAAAAAACATTGATCGTTTCGTTTTCAATCGCAGATGAAGCAACAAGATTGGCAAGCAGAGTATCTAGGGTGAATTGCTCTTTTGCTAAATCATGCTGACTTTGCCCCAGAATAATCCCTATTTTTTGATGTATCTGTCTGGTTTTAGGTAAGATAACTGAATCTAGCCATGTAAAATTTGTCCAGTTTTCTGCTTGCCAAATCCATTTCTGCATTTTCAATCGCTCATCTAAAATTTCAGATGAGTTGAATATAGCACTTATTCGGCTCATAACAAGAGCCGAATATGATGATTAATCAGCTCATTTTTTATAGGACATTTTAAATGGTTTATCGCATAGACATTTTAATTGGTGAATAACAGAAATATATCGGCTTTTTTATAAACAAACTTGATATGTTTTTCCAAAAAATAGAGATCATTTGAGAATATTTGTATTTTCTACTTTTAAACTCAATTATTTTTAGGGGGATGACCTGAGAGCTATTAGCTCTCGTTTCTTACAATGTGTATCGTATTGGTTTTAAAATACTATCTATAAAATTTTAAAAATTTTTCCACTTACAGTACTTTGAAAAAACATTTCAAAACTAGGTCGAATATCTTCTCCATCAACGGTGATATGTCTTATATTTGAGTGAGATTGCGTATCGGCAAAATGATGATCTACTGTTGCTTGAATAGCTTGTTTAACCCCAAACTGGTCTTTTACGTTGAGAGTCTGTTTAAACATATATATCCCCTTAATAAAATTATAGTGGTAGAAATCTACCCCAATTCTTAATACTTGTTGATGTTGGCTCTAAGCAACTTTATGACTTAATTTAAATAGCTGATTTAAAGAAGTGTAAAATGTACGGCCATCCAAATTTAAATCAACCTCGATTCCAGATGAAAGAAGGACTCTTTTACCTACTTCGATTTTTTTTGAACCTTGACGTGTATTTTGCATTTTATGAAGAGGAATTAATGAAACAATAATTTCAGTACCATTTTTAGATTTTGCAATTAAATTCTTTAATTTCAACAAATTATATCCTATTTTTTAGAAAATTTTTAATTTTTAAAACAAATTTTGAAGTATAAAAAAAGCACTCATGAGTGCTTTTTATTACTGTCTATTATTACTTAGATAGCAACAATATTTACAGCATTCGGTCCTTTTTGACCTTGAGCTACACTGAATTCAACTTGCTGGCCTTCCATTAAGGTTTTGAAACCTGAACTTGCGATTTCGCTGAAATGAGCAAAAACGTCTGGACCTGATTCTTGTTGAATGAAACCAAAACCTTTAGTTTCGTTGAACCACTTAACAGTACCTTTAACAACATTTGAGTTTGACATAATATATCCTACTGATTTTTAATAATTTTTAGTCATTATATTGACCGATTATAACTTGGAAAATAATAAAGAATGGAACTTAAAATCTAAAAACGAAGGATTATGACTAAAACTGCGATACTTAAGGAAGATTTACCGAAACGAGACTTTTTTTCTAGTTGAGTTAAATATACAGTAAAAAGAAAAATAATCAAGTTTTTTTAATAGTTATATTTATTTTTTTGATAAAAGAAAATTATATTTCATAAAAAAGCCTTATAGTCTCTCTCGGAACTATAAGGCTTATTAAGCGCTGTTAGTTTTCTCTTAATCACTTACTTTCCAATGTAAATTAGCTATTTTGGCTCTAATTGATACTTAGTCCTTAAACGCTTATTACCCACTATCCTTAGCAGGTTATGAGTACAATTATTTTACCGATAGGTGAAAAATTTAGATATAAGACAAAAGACGAATATTTGAGAGAATCAGTTTAAAAAGCTAACAATTCCACACTCTCCCTTATCTTACCCAGATATTTCCTTAGGTAAGTATTCAGGCTCACAATTAGACAACGCTGTTTGATTTTCAAAGAACGTGGTTACAGCAGATTAGAAATAGGCCAATTATTCGGATTTTAAATTTAAAATTTTTCTAAAATTAAGATAATACACTCTACAAAAAAGCCCGTGATTCGGGGCTTTTACTTATTTATTTAACATAAAATCTCTTATGCGAAATAAAAAATGGGAGCTGATCGCTCCCATTCTAGTTTTTTGATAACCTAAGGTTATTATAGTGCAGCTTTAAGTGCAGGAGTATGTATCGGTACCATTCTTGAAGGATTTACTTTTTCAAAAGCTGCAGCAATTTCAAATAATGTTGGTTCATCAAATTCTCTTGCAATAAATTCGATATTAACGTTCATTGGATATGCACTACGCTTTTCATAATTTACAGCACCTGCTGGTATTGATAGTGCAGGGAATCCAGAAAATGGACTTATACGGTTATTGCTTCCAGTTGTTGGACTAGAAGGCATATTATTTGTTAAACCTGTAATTGATGGGTATGCCAATGCATCGAATCTTTGCCCTTTAGATATACCATCCAATGTGCTGTTACCTAATGCTGAATTTAAACGCAAACGAACAAATGGTGCACGTACTGCAGTATTTAAATGGTAGCGGTTGATGAAATCAGAAGTAGTTGAGTCGGTATCATAACTTTTGAAAGTTGAAATCATTTTTCCACTATTCAATAGATCAATGTAGGATTTATAACTTGCAGTAGCTGTTGCTAAGTAATCTGTTAGGGAGTTTTTGAATTCAAAGCTTGAGAGACTTGCAAAACGTCCTGTATAACCAGAATCAGTAGTGATATCAGCACTTCCTAAAATAGTAGGAAGATCATATATTTCTACTTCTTCGACTACTGCACCTGCCTCACGCATCTTCTCAGCAGCTTTTGCAATTGTCTCTTGAACTAGAAGACCTTCTTCACTATTAGCATAAACATTTTTTACTAAACCAATATGTTTACCTGCTAAAGATGCATTTTGGGGAACATAATCTTCAAGTTGATTTATCAACGTTCGATAGGCTGTTTCTGAGTTCACTAATGGTGCATCATGTTCAAAATCAGTACGTTGATTTGAGCTAGAAGATGGGTCATATCCAACCATAGCTGTAAATAATTTTGCGCAATCAATACTCTGACGACACATGGGACCAGCTGTATCTTGTGTTGGTGCTAATGGAATGATGCCATCCAAACTAAGAACACGTAGTGAAGGACGTAAACCAACTAACCCTTGTACTGCTGATGGGACACGAATAGAGCCACCAGTGTCTGTACCAATTCCTACCATAGCTAAGCTAGCAGAAATGGCAGCACCTGTCCCCGATGATGAACCGCCAGGACTTTTTGTGAGATCATAAACATTCTTCGCTTGTCCACCTACTGTAGACTTCCCACCAAAACCAAAGGCAAATTCGTCTAGATTTGCTTTACCAATGATTAAACCACCTTGTGCTTTAATATTTTTAATAATATATGCATCATCTTGTGGGATGTTATCTAAAAGAGCATCTGAACCTGCTGTATTTGCGATATTAATAACATCTATATTGTCTTTAGCTAGTACAGGTACACAGTGTAAATTACCTTTGAATTTACCTGTTTTTTTATAATACTCATCGAGCTCGTTCGCTTCTTGTAAGATATTTGGATTAACTGAAATGACACTATTTAGAGTAGGACCTTGTTTATCATATGCAGTAATACGATCTAAATAGCTTTGCACAACATTAACGCAATTTGAGCCTTTACTTTCTAAAGAAGCATGTAAATTAGAAATAGTAGCCTCTAATGGTTCAAATGGAATGGGTTGAATAGAAGGCTGTGAAGTTTGCTTATCATCATTATCAGAGCTTTCGCAAGCTGTAATTAGTGTGAAAAGTGATGTAACCAAAGCTAATTTTGCAAAATTATTCAATTGATAAGTCCTTGCATTAGTAAGTAAATAACTAATTTCGAGCAAGATCTATACCAATAAAATTTCACATATTTTTAATGAATTAAAGTTGTAAATTTCTTATATATTATGTAAGAAAATTGTCGATCGAAGATTAATTTAGAAACAAGAAATTAAGATCCAAATACTTTGAATGAATAGGTCTAATTATTAGAGCTCTTGGACTAATAATGTGTAACTTCTACTTAATCTAAAAATACTAATATTCATCTAATAGCTCTCATAAAAAGAACAGACGTAAAAAAGCCCAACATCCTGTTGGGCTTTTTTACGTATTTGGTGCTTAGGTCTGACTCCTGTCGTACCTAACATTCCTTGTTCTATCTGTTGTTATTCTTATCTGGAGCATCCTGCTCTCTATGTCCTCATGATAGGCAATCGAGAGGAAACCGTATATGCGCAAAGGGCTTGAATTGATGTACGCCTAGGCGTACAACACGCTGAAATTATCCCAAGCTTTGTCCGCAGAAATTGGGGATAATTTCAGCACTGGATGAATTGATAACACAGATGAAAAGCCATATTTGATCAAAAAAAATTCAATTTTATTGGCGAAATATACCAATTTTGTTCATAAAAAAGCCGATATGTTTCGATATCGACTTTTGGGTGGTTTTTTGAATTTTTGATTTAGGCTAATGGATTGATATTACAGGCTTATTACAAAACGACTTCGCATAACGCCCATTATGTTAAATGGACTCATATTTAGTAGAAATTTGAACCATTACATTTTTAATTTTTGCTTCACTTTTTCGTTTGTTATTCTTTACTTAATTAAAATAATTGGATCTAGCATGACTAGCCCTACTTTTTTACATCAACTGCCAGAAGAGCAGTTAAAAAAACTTTCTCAAAATGATATTCAAAAGATTCAGCAAGCAGAACAGCTCTATTGGGATCATAAACCGTATACCAAATTTTATGCTGCATTTAATGGAGCTAAAACAAAAAAAGGTGGGTTGATAAGAGCCTCTACCGACACCTATAAAGTCAAAGGCATTTCTTTAGCTCTAGTTGGTGATGAAGCCATATATGCTGATGGTTCAACTGCAAAAATTATCTCTGGCGCTGGCAGTGCTATCACTGTTCATGATCGATCCGCGGCACTCGTTGGTTCGCCATTAGAAAATGGCGATGAAATCATTGATAGTCCGATCACATCACATATTTTACGTTTATATCATGATGCAATGATTCCTGAAGGATTTATGAATCCAACTCTTGGAGACTCAAAGAATGTCTAAAGGTTTTGGTATTCATGGTTCAACCACTGACCATGGTGGAGTAGTAATTTCAACTCAGTCACGTAGCTCACAAATGGGGAATCTATTTCTTCGTGCAGGTGATGGTTTTGCTTGTCCAAAATGTAAAACCTGGTCAACTTTGATTAAGAGTAATGACCATGTAATTTTTGATGGTAAAGCAGTCGCTTATGTCGGTGATAAGTTCACGTGTGGTGCTACTCTAATGCCAAAACAAGTTCATGTTGTTGGTACAAGCGGTGGAGCTAGTTCTACCTCTAGTATCTCAACAAAAACCACACCTCTCATGAGTAGTTTGGTTGAGGATACTGCGAAAGAAATCCATAAAATTCAGTTCAAAATTATAGATGAAGATTCTCAGGAATTACTTTCAGATATGTTGTATGAACTTTATAGCAAAGAATCCGGGGAATTATTAGTTCAAGGCTATACAGATGAAAATGGCATGACAGCGATTTACGAAAGCGAGCATCAACCAGAAGCTATTGAACTTATAACGTTGGACTTGTCGAAGACATTAGATCCCTTATAAATAATACTAGGAAAAAAAATGAGTGATACTGGCCGTTTAATCTATCATAGCAATTACGATAAAACTCCTATTCAGGCTCAAGCAGCGGAACGAATTGATTTAAAAGGAACAGTCAACATGTGCCGAGCTGATGATGGATTTCTTACAGCATGTGAAGGTTGGCAAAACTTAATTAAAGTGAAACAAATAGTACCTTATACTTTTTGTATTCCACAGCATCTTTGGGATCATATTAAGAGACGACAACCTTTTGAGTATGATATGGCTTTAAGATTTGGTTTGGAGTTTGATTTAAGGCAAATTGAGAAAGATACACCTGGATTTATCTATACTGAATATTTTCACACAATGATGTATCTCAAATTTGCTACATATATTACTAAGGTTAGTAAAGACAAAGCACTTATAGCAGCCACTGAATTATTAAAAGATACATTTAAAATTCGAGTTGCTGCTCACTATAAAAATAAGGAAGATATCATTCAGCTTACGCCAGCTGGCTATGGTATGTTCTCAAAAGCAGAATATGTCGGTAAAGCAGGACAAATTCTAAAAAATGGTGGTCCTTTTATGATTAGTGAAAGATTGTATACGATGATTTTTGGAAAAAGATGGAATAAACAAGCTCATAGTTTTGCTGTATCAGAAGGCTACAGAACTCCTAGAAAAGAAGAATTTGAAAAATTTGATGGAACGTATTAATGAAAAAGATCTTCTCTCTATTAATTTGTTCTATGCTTCTTTCTTCTTGCTCTAATGCTAAAAAAAATACAATCGATGAAGGCGAGTTAGATAAACAAATAGTACAAACAAAAATTATGGCTATTTCAAGTAGTCTAGAAACTGCAAGCTTTGTATATCGAGCTGCATATAAAAATTCAGAAAAACCTTCGGAAGTTAACGATCACTTATATTTATATGCTTTGAGTGAAATTGAATCACTTTTTAATACTTATGATATGGGGGGGATAGACTATAAGAAAGACATTACAAGTTACAGGTTAATATCTGGAGATGCTATTGATTCAATGTGTATTATTAATAAATTTTTGAAAAAATATCAGAATCATTTGGAAAGAAAAGAATTAGCAAAACGATATGATACAACTTTGAATAAAACTTTTGTGTTGCAAAGTGAATATTTAACTCTTTTAAAAAATGACCCAGATTTAATTAATGGATCTCAATGTTTAAAGTTAAATTAACATAATACACCTTATGCGAAATTCAGATGTAAGCCCCAAATAAAAAAACGCCATCTAACAGTGGCGTTTTTCCTTTCTTAACTTCAGTTAAGAAATAGATATATTTTTGGGATTAGTTCTAAGACTAATCAAGGTATATAAAATAATAGACTATTCCTAGATCTTGTAAAGTACAAATTATAGAATCAGTATTACTATACAAGCGCACACACCACTTCCACTTTAGATAAGGACTGGAGAATGAATCATGCATGATTCAATTGACCAAAAACAACTTGATCAATTCTGGTCAAACCCAGGAATCGTAGATCAAGAATTTGACCAAGAAACAATTGATAACTGTAAGCCTATTCTAGATGGCATTGCTCAACGAGTGCTCAAAGGAGAAACAACTTTGGAAGAAGAGGAATTGAAACTTTTGGCTGAATGGAAAAAACTAAATCCTTAAGCTCTATACAAGGAGACACCTCGATACACTTTTTAGTGAATAAATTATTTTCGATAAAAAACTTTGACTAGTGCCCCTATACAAGCGCACACACCGATACACTTTTTATATTCACAGTATCCCTGTCACTATACAAGCGCACGCACAGTTGAACATCTTATTTAGAATATAAAATTCATAAAAAACTGGCTTTCGCCAGTTCCTCAGTGCATCAAAAATTGCAAAAAATAAATAATAAAAACAAGGGCTATCATCCCCTTAATCATCGGTGAAAAAAACACATTGCTCTTTTTAAAGTGATTTTTTAACTCTTCTTCAGTAGATGGTATTTTCATTTTTATTACCTTTGTTCATATCTGTTTTATTTTCGCTCTTCAGTTCCCTTTCACTTTTCGCTGAGTCCCTTTGAGCATTCATAGTATTTGCCATTCTGCCACCTAAAGAAGTGCCTGAAGTTTGATTTTTAGATGTTTGTCCCGTCAATCTACCGCCTAAATCGGATGCCAAACCACTAGCATAATTCTTACCTGCCTGTTTGATTAAACCCAGCATAGAGCCACCTTTAGCGCCAGCCTGTGCCCCATCTGAGCTAACTTCGCTACTCGGCGATTTCAATTGTTCACTTGCCAATTTAAATGAAGAGCCTACTGCTGCACCTTGACCAGCTGTAGCGACAGCGGCACCCATTGCACTACCAGCCACCGCAGACATAGCACTGGTTAATGCGCCTCCCTGAGCAATAGACGTACCGTTAATAATTCCCTGGACAATATCAGGGATCATTTTAGTTAACGCCAAAAGGATGATTGAACAGCCGATCATTCCCACAATATGCTCCAGGCTTTGAGTATCCGTTGATGCTACCCATCCATCCATTAACTCAACACCAAGCCCTGCAATTAGCTGGAGTACAAATAACTTAGCGCCTACAGACACACCATATTGCAAAGCCCTAATGGCATAGTCTTTCGTCCACTGTGTACCACCAAATCCCATCAATAAAACACTGGCAGAAATCACAATATACATTTCAACCAAAGCCACAACCATAAAGGCACAAATCAGGGCAAAACAGATCATGATAATGATCCCTGCAATGATTAACCCTAATGAGTTCGCTGCTTCTAATATGCTGGTTTTTTCATAAATATCTCCAACCAGTTCCCAAGCTTTGATAAAGAAGTCGGAGGGAGAAAAAAAACTTTGACCGCTAGCTTGCCCAGCTGCTTTCCTAAAGCTATCAATGATATTTCCAGCAAATAAGCTGAAGTTAGTTAAAATCCAATACATGAAGCCGATGAACATGATCTGTGTGACGATTGCAGAGATCCATGTACTAATATCTGTCGTTTTAAAGGCTAACCCAATCATTGACCAAGCGAATTGAATTGTGGCCAACAACCAAAATAGATCGATTGCGATGGCCAAAAGTGGTGCTTGCCAGGCTCTCGAAGCGTCGGCAAACGTCTGAATCATATCGTCTACAACCCCAACACCCATTGCCATAGCAGTATTGGCATGAAGTAAAAGTAGAACCGTGGCAATTAGAATGGGGATATATTTTTTCACCAGTTTTTCCCCTTATATTCATCACTGGTATCTTCAGCTTTATTCTTTTTCTTAATTTCCTGTGGGGTCATTTTTTCAACTTTTTTACCCTCATCACTTGGATTCTTATCACCACACCCAACCAAAGAAAAAGCCATAGTAACCACTAATATAATTGAATATTTCATTACCAGTTTTTCCCTTTATGGCTATAGTTATTCTTAAATGTGGTCGAATCACGCCATGCCTGTCGTTGACTATCTTTAACCGCTTGAGCCTGGGCTTGGGCTGCCATCGTTGCACGTTGGCTGGTGGCCAATACGGAATGAAGATCATTCATTTGCTGGCCCAAGACCCCAAGTAATTGGTTCGTACCCTGAATTTGCGAAACGGTAGAAGCCCCAGCAGATCCAGCAGATTCACTCAACACATTCCCAATTTTCACATTGCGATCCGCAATAGCACTCACACTCGCCTGGGCCTGCATAGCGGTCGCATTCGCATTTTGGAGTTGATCAGACCACTTGCTGAAGTCTTTCAACAGTTGATCAGGTGATTTATTTTTATAGCTGGCTGCATTTGGATACAACGCTTTAAACTCAGTCTAGACTTGGCCAACCGACTGCTTTAATGAGTTAGATGCTTGAATGACTTTGTTCAAATCAGAAGCTTGTTGGCTCATTTGAGAAATGATGCCTGAATAATTACTCACCCCCAATTGCTTAAGCATTTGCTCCGATAAACCATTGCCACGAATCGCCTGGTTTACCTGACTCACTTGTTGGCTAATCTGAGTAGCTTGATTGGCTGCATTGATAATCATGTTGGCGAAATTCCCCCCATCAAAAACAGGGATACCCGTTGCATTAGCACTCATTGAAATTGCCATTAAGGGCACTGGTGCTACAGCAAGAATGAAAGCCAAGAGTTTAGTTTTAATCATCTAAAAAACCGTTTTTATCATTAAAAATGGCATCATAGGCAGAATAATTATTTAATGTAAACCATTGTTTTTTATTGTAATACTACAATGTAATCTTTACTAATAAAGAGAATAGTCCTTTTAATAAATTGAAAAATTTTCGTTTTTTTATAAGTATCCGATTTACATGTAATTATTCAAAAAACGAAAAAAACCCAAATTTTCGTTAACGAAAATTTGGGCCTAAAATTTAAACTTTTCAAAATGTTTCTGATTTTTAATAAAAAACGAAAAAGCATCTTATAACTTAATCTGTGCACGAACCTTAGTAATTAGAAGATCTAGAGAATTTTGATTTTTAGAAAAGTCCAGTAGCTCACCATTCATGAGATTTTTCAGCAGATTTAAAAAATGAATATGTAAGCCAATCTATTGATTATAAATATAAAAACTATTAAATAAAGTATCCTATCTTTTTCTTTCGAGTTTTTAAAAAAAATGGCATATCGATAGATAGCATATAGAATAGCCCATAAAGAAAAGTATGCAGGAAGCGATAGTGCCCATATACCAAGAACACTTATGGCTACAATTGCATACCAAAAAATAGTAAATAGAATAAAAGTATTAGTAATACTGTTGTTAAGAATAGATAAATTAAAAAAATCAACACTGGATGCAATTTGAGCATCCATAATTTTAAAAATATTAGTTCCTAATAAAACGTCACTAAGTCCAAATATAAATGGAGCCGTTAAGATATACCAAGAAGATTTCATAATATCTATTAAAGTATCTTTATTTGGTTTTGCGATAGTAAGAGCCATCCAAAAATAGCCAAACACACCCATCATAAAGATTAAAAATAGATAAGCACTTCGGCCTATCATATGAAAAAAATTGGGAGCTAAATAAAAAATAAAAACCATAAAAAACAAAGTTATAAAGAATAGTTTCTTAAATAAATTTGATATCTCAACAATAGACTCACGTGGAGTAATTTGTATAAACTTCCTAAACCCTTGATCTATATTATTTTCTAACCAAGTTAAAGATTTATTTACAACAGGAACATTTGTAATCAAAGAACCTATAAGAATTATAGTAAAAAATAAATCTATGACTTCTAATATTTTTTCCATACGTTATTAAGCACCATCTAATTTACGTAAAATTATTTTTTTAAAACTTAATTTTTGAACGAATATCTGAGAGTAAAAAATCGATAGTGTGCTGATTTTTAGAAAAGTCCAATAGCAGCCCATTCACAGTAGATCTAAACTCTTTAGGGTCGATATTTTCATTAGTCATCAGCACCTTTAACAGCCCTCCTATTTTATTCATATCACCTTTAACTTTTCTCAATTCATCAAGTGCCATAACATCCACCAATGTTTTTGGTTGATAGCCCAAACCTAGATCCCGCAAATATTGCGAAGCCGATAATTTCCCCTGGGTCGCACTATCCTCAATTTGCTTTTTCTCAGCTTCAGTTACCACCACTTGTATTACTTTTTGGCGTATACGTTTTGGTTTTTTATCTTCAGACATTTTTCTAATTTCCACTGTACTTTGGCTCTGCCAAAAGCTCCGCAGGACAAGATTCCACGTTGAGCCTGAAAGGCGAATAAGTAAGGTAATTTATATCACAAGGCTTGCCATGTTATATAACATTACACATCTTGCCAACTTTCATCTTTCTTTGTTCGCACATAATCGCACTTAAAAGCTCTTAATAAACATAAAAAGCACATAAAAGCTTATAATTGCACTAAAAATTATATAAAAGCTCTTAATCGTATATAATCGCAGTTAATTGCATCAGAAATAGAATTTAGGAGATATGGATGGTTACTCGACATGGTGCCAAAAGATTTATTACAGCTGCTTTGCCTGAAATAGAAAAACAATTAAAAGCTGGCTATACCATTAAAGAAATACATGCAGATTTACCTGATCTAGCCAACAATATTTCTTACAGTGCAACATTAAGAAATTTGCAGAAAATGGGAGTTATTGAAAAAGTATCAACAGTCATTAGCTCAAAAAAATCGGGCTCTATGACTAAAATCAATTCCACTAATAATTTTTTAACTAAGACAATAAATAATAGTGAACGTTATGGATCTCATGAAAAGTTTAAATTTGATCATGGAACAAATGATGACGAGCTAATTTAAAACATTTCAATATGCCACTAAATTACGTTTATTTGCTTTTAAACTCGAATTTACAATGAAAGGTACCAAACGAGTGTCTACGAGTGAAATAGCTGAAATTCGCGCTTAGACTCTCTGTAAAACCGCTTTTTTAGGCTGTCTAGCCTATAAAAGTATAAATCAGATAAAAATCCTTAAATGCGCTCACTCACTCTCCGCACCCTCAGCCATCGGGCAAGCCCTTTGGGCTGATGGTGAACGTTGAGTGAGTTTCGGCAATACTCACCCTAAGAGCCTGCAAAAAGTTTGCTTGCTCTTAAAGTATTGCCATACACCTTTTCGGGCTGACGGAGCCACGCATCGGTCGTATCTGCAAAGGGTAATTGTGCTTTCCCTTATAGGCTGAGATTACGATTCACACACCGCATCGACACGTTCTCAAACCAACCGAACCCAACTATCTCCGCAAGGGTTTCCCCAATTTACGATTTAAGCCAAGTATTCAGCTACTCATCACGCTGTTGCTTTGTCGATTTCCCCTAGTAGCAACTCTTGCTTTATCCATATAAAACAATCGCTGTGGTGCGCTAGCGTCGCTTAATTCCTTCCACCCACACCACATGCCAGCCGTAAAACGGACACGCAGAAGTAGGCAAAACCTGCTTTTTAAAGCTGATTTGATGAAAAAAAACACTTAACTAACGAAGACTTATCATTTAGGGGCTTGAACTAATATCATTTTCCTGTGAAAATAGAGTTCAGGTACAAGCCATTGGTGAAATCTGCACGAGTTGGTAGCTCTGCTGATCTTCGTTACTTGATGTTCCACCATCAAATAACTGCGTACCGACGAATTTAAAGCCCTCCTTGATGTATGTCAAGGAGGGCTTTTATTTTTCAAAGGAAAAATCTTCTAAAAAACATACATATATTGATTTGTACTAACAAAACAAGACTCGTATGTTTCTCCATCTATAACTTCTTATAAATCATCTAATAACAATTTTTTTGTACCCTGTTAATTTCAAAAAAAAACCTCCATAGAGACCTAAAATTTTATAAAAATGATTAAGAAAAAAAAACTTAAAAATTTTTTTTCTTAAATATTAGTAACTTCCGCATAACTTACACAACTTACGTAACTTAAGCAACTTAAACCTGTTGATCTATTCCATATTTACGGATACTCTTAGGTTAAATAAGTTACGTAAGTTACATAAAAATATGATTATCTTAGTTGGCGGTGAAAAAGGGGGATCTGGTAAAAGCTGTCTTGCTCAAAACCTAGCTGTTTACCTTCAGCAGAAGAAACGAGACATTTTACTTTTAGATGCTGACCCACAAGGAACCACTACAGATTGGGTTAAAGAAAGAGATGAAAACTCTGATTTAAAGAACATTCCATCAGTCCAAGCAGCAGGTAATATTCGACAGGTTTTAGACGATCTATCTCGACGTTATCAAGACATTATTATTGATGCGGGTGGTCAAGACTCCGAAGCTCTACGCTCGGCAATGACTATTGCAACACATATGCTTCTACCATTCCGCCCTAAACGTCGAGACTTAAAGACCTTAGTCCACGTTGAGCAGCTTATTAAATTAGCTAAAGCAGTTAATCCCAATTTAATAACTAGGGCCGTAATTACTCAATGTCCGACACTACCTAGTCAAGTACAGCGAATTCTTGATGCAAAAGATGCATGCGAGTCTTTTGGCTTATCTCCATTGAACCAATTCACAACAAACCGCAACGTATATGACGATGCCGATGAAAATGGACTTTCTGTATTTGAAGTTGATACCGATAAAAAAGCAATCATTGAAATAGAGCAACTTGCTTTAGAGTTTTTAGGAGAGCTTTAAATGGCACTTAAAGGTTTAACAAAATCAGCTCAGGAATCTAAATCTACAGACCAAAGAATTGAGGATTTTATTAGTGGGTCTACTAAGCGCGTAAAAAATTTAGAGTGTTCACAACAGGTATATCGTCGATTTACGTTTTCACTAACAGAAGAAGTTAGCAAAGAAATTGATGATCTATTGATAGATTCTAGAGTAGCCAAAGCAAATCGTTCAGTCATTTTAAAAGCAGCTTTACACCAATTACAGAAACTATCGAAAGAAGACCTACAACAAGCTGTATTAAGTGAAGTTAAATAAGATACACAACTTACGTAAGTTAAGTAACTTATGTAAAAACTTGTATCTAATAATGAATTTGATTGTTTACGCTGGCTAACGAACAGAATCGAAAAATGGTGAATAAATCGGCATATTGTGTGAATAATCCACTAAAAAGCCCAGTTTGTATAAACTGGGCTTTTTAGTGGATTTCAATATATTGATTTTATTCAATTTACTGAGAGCATTTCGTATAAGGTGTATTATGTTAATTTTAGAATAATTATAAAGTGTCTACAAAATCGGTAGCTATTCATTTATAAGATTAAAATTACGTTGTTTACACAAAATTTAAGAAATTTTATCTCCAATTCAACTAATATTAAATCTGTATTTAATCAAAGGTATTTTTAAAATGTTCCTAGATTGGCCAGAACATACAGCACATGTCAAAAAATCATTTGGATCTTTAGGAAAAACTCACCCTAAAATGCTTCAAGCTTATTTAGCACTTAATGATGCTGCTGCTGCCGAGGCATTAGATATCAAAACACGTGAATTAATATCTATAGCAGTGGCAATCACTACGCGTTGTGAAAGCTGTATTTCAGTGCATGCAGAAGCAGCAATGAAAGCTGGTGCAACAGAAAGCGAAGTAGCTGGTGCTTTAGCTACAGCAATTCATTTGAATGCAGGAGCTGCATATACATTTGCTTTACGAGCTTTAGAGGCATGTGAAGCACAGAAATAATATCTTTATTAGGTATTGAAAAAGATAATTTGACTAGAAAAAGTGCTACATAATTATTTGAAAAAGTTTAATGTGCAGTCTCAAAAATGGGAGTTCAACAAAACTCCCATTTTTTATTATTGAGTCAGTTCTTAGCCTATGTAATGAGAATTTAATATAATGGAGATTGTATTAAATTTCTTTAATTATCATAAAGATAATATTATTTTTTTTGAATTTCGTATAAGGTGTATTATGTTAATTTTAGGAAAGATAAGCATTAATTCTCTATGGTTTGCATAAATCCTTGCCCTGTTTTTGTATTTTGAATAAATAAATCAAAGGATGATGTTATAGAATCATCAATACGTTTTTGCCTTGTATAAAAAAACCTTAACAATTCAGTATGATAATTATAAAAATCTTCAAAATTTAAAAAGCTATCTATTTTCCGTAGAGAATTTACAAAAAGCTGATAAATTGGATCGTCAGGTGTTCCTTCAAATAAAGAAAAATGAGCATGCATAGGTTTAATTGTTTCATATTCAATATAATTTTTTTTAATTGAAAGATGAATAATTTCCACTTTTCCTAATGTAAAGAGAGAGAAAAAAGCTGTTCCTGTTGCATGCTGTTCAGGTTTATCATCATTCAAATACATAGCTCTAGCTACTTGAGCTACCTGTAAAAAATCCCAATTATTCTGTTTCGCATAAAACTCTAATACTTCATGAAAGTAATACATCAGTAAAACATCACCTGAAACAGTGATTGCACCATATTTCCAATACTTAATTTTTTTATAGTCATCCACAACTGTTCTTGCAGGCAAGCCTGTAAACGGCTCGCACTCTATCGTTAGTCGATGATCACCAGTAAGAATAATGTAATCATCAATGTTTATAGCAACAGTTAATGTCATGCTGTGATGGAGTTTTCGAAAAATAGAATTGTATAATCAAACCATAAAATAAAACTTATTAAAAAGGTTGAACCCAATGGGTGGAAAATTTGAAGTAAAAGCTGGACAACATCAATTTTTATCAGGTCAGCAGATCATAAACGATATTCCATTTTTACCAACCCCACATGATGGTGCATATATCTTAGAGTTTGATGTTAGGCACAAGATTAGTAATGAATTATTAGAAAGTGCACCAACTTTTAGCCTTATTGATTCTAAAGGAAATGTTCGTACAGGTGATGTTCCTAAAGATGGGATCGTAAGAATTACATCGAATGATAAAGAAGAAAAATATACCATCATGGTACATAAATATGATGCGGACGTAGCGGAGCAACACGAATGACTTATACGGCTCGTTTAAAAGTCTTTTGTGATAATAAAGATATTTTATCTAAATTAAGTTACACCTTTGCAAATACAACAACTAAGCAAAATTATGGTGGTAAAATTGACTCTAATGGTTGCACAAAAGTCTATAATTGCAATAAGTTAGATCTAATTTTTGTAGAATTATTTTTAAATAATTCAAAGCTTGCGAGAGTACATGTCCCTGCATTAGAAAATGGTGAATTTAACAAATCCACTTTTACGTTAAAATCCACAACAGGAACAACCCAAAAATCTGAATCAAACAAAGTTCCTGTGAAAGTCAAAAATGAATTAGAAGTTGCTCTTGATAACTTGAATGGAACAGCCGTTTATTTTGGTAATAATTTTTTAATTCATGATGCTAACTTACGTGCAGCATATATGCGTGAAATTAAAAAAATGAGTGATGGTTATCTTGAAGCTGTGAAAAAAGGAAGTATTTCTGTTAAAGATGCAGCTTTAGAAGCAACCGACTTAAGAAATCAAATTTTAGACGCTACTCGAAAGAAAAACTCTGCCATAGGGTTAGCTGTTTCACAAAAAGAAAAAGCTTTGGGGAAAACTTTAGAGCAAATTCTTGAGTATTATGCAATGGAAATAAACGATCCTAATAAATTTAATGCTTTAAAATCAAATCGAGCAGCTATAGACTCACATATCAAAGAAATAATCAAAGCAAAACAATCATACTTCAAAAAATTAAAGGTGCCTGATCAAAATAAAGTTTACTACAGCGTTTTAAAAGGTTCTGGAAAATCAAATAAATCATTTAATTCTAAAATTAAATGGATGAAATTTGGAGGACGGGTTCTAGTTGTTATATCTATAGCTTATGCAGGTTATGAAATTTACAATGCTGAAAATAAAGAAAAAGAAACATATAGACAAGGAATTACCATTGGTGGAGGAATCGCAGGAGGTGCTACAGCAGGTCTGATATGTGGCCCAGGCTCGCCTATATGTTCTACTGTTGGAGTTATCATTGGTGGGGCAATTGGCGGAGTTAGTGCTTATCTATTAGTTGATGCTTTTGATGAGGAGTTAGAAGCATTTACTCAATGGACTTTATTTTAATAAGAGGTGAAATAATGTTATTTAATCTTTTTAGCCGTAGAAACAAAAATAATGAAAATTCTAAACCTTATTTGACTAAAGAGCTAACATGGGATGATGAAAAAATAATAGAGATTCGATTCAATGGCACTCAAAGAATTATGCACTATGAAGACATCATAAGAGTGAGTATTATCTTTGATAGTTTTGACTTACCAGTACCAAAGTGGACTATACAAGATGATAATTTAGAAGATCTTACAACAATAGATTTTTATAATGACCTACAGCCTAATTTGACTGATTTAGTTATTGATATGTTGAGTAAAAAATTAAAAGGCTATGACAATGAAGAAGTACATCAAACGATCATAGAAGCTATGGGAGCTACAATGGGATTATTTCATGTGTGGAGTCGAGATGATCTCAATCAGGTTTTAGAAAAAATAAATAAAAAATTCAAACCTATAATGGATGCAGAAATTAATAAAATAATAAACGAAGAAAAACAGAAAACAGCCAATCAGTGGTGGAAAAATATCTTTTAGCCATCTCTATTTAACATAATGGCTGTTATACGAAACCAAAGTGATAGCTCTCGTTTTTTGATATCGAAACTGCTAAAATGCATATACGCCATTGACGTATAAAGAGTCTATGTTATTCATTGAAACCAGCATCTTTACCAAGCAAATTAAAGACCTTGTATCTGATGAGGAATATCGTCAACTTCAACAAGATCTATTGGTTCAGCCGGATAAAGGTGACTTAATCAAGAATGGCGGCGGCATTCGAAAAGTACGTTGTGCTCAAGGTAACAAAGGTAAAAGTGGCGGCATTAGAGTAATTTACTATTGGGTAAATGAGGATGATCAAATCTTTTTCTTAGTGGCTTATCCAAAATCTGTAAAAGATAATTTAACGGATAAAGAAACCGCCATTCTGCGCCAACTCGTGAAGGAGCAATTTCATGGATAACAACTTATTTGATGACTTAGTTGCTTCGATTAAAGAAGCAGGAGCAATTAAGCGTAAAGAGATCAAGGCAAGTCGAATTACAGAGCTTGAATTGCCTGATATTAAAGAAGTACGTGAAAAGACCGGTTTAAGTCAAAGTGAGTTTGCTGCACGTCTACATATTAGTCCACGTACCCTTCAAAATTGGGAGCAAGGCCGACGCTATCCAACTGGGCCAGCAGCCACATTAATTCGTATTTTAGATGCCCATCCAAGTCTAATTTGAAAAAAATAATTAGAAATGGGAGCTTAAGTTAAGGCTCCCATTTTTGACTTCGTATAACGTGTATTATATTGATTTTAGAAAATCTTTAGAATCACTATGAAGATCATCAATTCAATTACGAATTACTTTATATTGTTTTCTATACAATGAACCGTACCGGGTTTGTCGGAGAGTCAATATTCTGAGAGACTATCCCGATGACAAAATTAAAATATACCCCTGAAATCAGAGAAAGAGCGGTTCAATTATTGATTGAATCTGAAAAAGATTATCC